>CAZYQJ010000255.1:0-7285 GCA_964649925.1 uncultured Litorilinea sp. | reverse complement strand
AGAAGATCAAGGCGCAGGGTATTACGGCACTGGTGGAGTGCACGCCGGAAGGGGTAGGTCGCCGCGCCGACATCGACCTGGAGGTGTCGCTGGCCACTGACTTTCCCATCGTGTTGCCTACGGGGATCTACCGCGAACCGTGGGTTCCTGCCTGGGCGCAGGATGCCGCCGAGGAAGAGATCGCGGCGTGGATGGTGCGTGAATTGACCGAGGAGATCGCGGGGACAGGCGTCCCCGCGGCCTGGATCAAGGTAAGCGCCGGGGATGACGGGCTAACCCCGTTGGAGGGTAAGATCCTGCGCGCGGCGGCGCGGGCCGGGGCAGCCACCGGCGCCATCATCGGCAGCCACACGATCCGCGGGCGCGTGGTACGTGATCAGCTTGACCTGATCGAACAGGCAGGCTATACGGCTGAACGGTTCATCTGGATCCACACCCAGGCCGAACCAGACCCCGCGCTACATCTGGAGATGGCGCGGCGTGGGGCATGGCTGGAATATGATGCGATTGGCAGCGATCGGTTCCCCGACGATTATTTTGTAGAGGCTGTGGTGCGGATGCTGGACGCCGGGTTCGGCGAGCGGCTGTTGTTGAGTCAAGACCGCGGCTGGTATGACCCATCGAAACCAGGCGGCGGGCCGGTAAAACCTTTCACCTATCTAGTAGACCACTTTCTGCCCACGCTGGCCGCCGCCGGTGTGGATGCGGCTACCGTACGACGCTTGACGCATACCAACCCATTTATGGCCTACGCGCGTTAAGGCGCATGGAAGTAATCGGGAGGATGAGCCGGGCTGGCAGGTGGATCCTCCCCCCATAGTTCCCCTTTGCAGATCATCGAGGAGGTGATCTCGGTGTGGGGCTGGCTTGCTTCTGCCCACCTATATCCCCCAACCCTCCGCCCGCTCTTCTGCTGGGAATGCGCGCACAGGTTTAGCGTGTTGACCGCCGATTCGTATCGCGAACGGCGGTTTTTTCGTCATTTTTATTGCCAGAGGCTTGCTCACGGTCAGCGGATTTGGCGGCAGGGTGAGCGTCCGAGGTTCGTTGCTGGCGTGTAGCAAAGCCGGAAAGCTGGCGGCGAGACGGTTGCACTGGGGCGCGCTGATAGGGAACACTGACCTCACGGTCCGGACGGCGGTCACGCTGGTTGTTCACCCGGGCAGCGGCAGGCAGGGGCGTCAGGCTCAAAAGCAGCGTACTCAGGCAGAGGGCAAGAACCAGGCTGGTCGTCACCTGGCGCAAGCGCCGGGGAACATCTATGAAGGGGGAATCGGCTAGACGATCCATACGCTTCACCTCACCTTGCACACGGTACCTAAACCCGGCTCGATGGGTCTCTCAGGTGTTCCAGTGTTTAAGGTATGTGATGTCGAGAGATCGCTTTGCCATGCGATGCCGGGAGATCGTGTTTCAGACAAGCCAACAACAACCTGGCCCGGCTCATCAACCATGACCAAGTCTAAGGCATCTGCAGGGCAGATTGTCATAATGTATTGACAAATTCGGTAAGATGCGATACTGTGTGAGTGGATGGCAATATTACTTTGTGAGTTCAGTGCCAAAATCATGTCCTATTGCATGAGTTCTGCATACATATCTGTCTTGTTCTGTCTGTATGCCGGTGTCTGCGTCCTGGTCCGGCAGTGGGTCGGGCCGCCTGGGCAGGGTTGTACCCGATTGATCCCCGTTTGTACCTTACCGCGAAACCGGAAAGGCTGCTAGACGTGGAGGGGACGGTCTGAATACGCACGAAAGGCGTCGCCGGAAGGTCTTGTATGGGCTTGTCGGCGCGGCGCAGTCGATGGATCAGCAGGAGGAATAGCAATCGGTAGGCGTGAACTGGTTGGTAAGCGAAGCTATCACAGCATCCTGGGCACGGTTGTGTTATTGCTGGCCCTGGCGTTGATCGCATGGCAAGGTGTTGCGCTGGCGTCAGTGCAGACGGTGAGGCCGGTCCTGTTGGATGTAGCCCAGGACCCGCGCTGGACACAGTTTACCCCGCAAATCAATGGGCTGCGTTCGGACAACATCTGGACACTCCTAGCTGATGGCGACGGTTTGTGGCTTGGCGGCGAAGGCCTCACCCGATTCGACGGCGCGTGGACGAGCTATGCCCCCCTGCCAGCAGGTGATATGGGCCGCCCAGGACTGATTCAGGTGATGCTCAAGGACCCCACGCAGGAATCCATCTGGGTGGGAACCGATTCGGGCCTGCTCCTGCAGTGGGATGGCACGGCATGGACGCCGGTGGTGGAACTCAATTCGGCGATTTATGCGCTGGCCCTGGTCGGCGATGAGGTGTGGATTGGGTCGGCGGACGGTCTGTATCGCTGGGCAGAGAGTGCGCTGGTCATGGTCGATGCCGTGGGGCGCCAGCCGGTCTTTGCCTTGTTGGTCGATCGCGCGACTGTGTGGGCCGGTACGCAAAATGGGCTGTGGCGCTACCGGGAGAACCGCTGGGCGAGGGTTGCCACGAACGACCCGCATTTTGCCACCGGCGTCTATACGTTGCTGCTGGAGCGCGGCGGCGCGCTGATCGCGGGGACGCCCTACGGGGTAGGCTGGCGTCTGCGCGAGGGAATCGCCTGGCAGTGGTTTGAGACGGTAGACGATATGGGCAGGCCGGTGCTGGTGCAGGCGCTTGCCGAGGATACGCAGGGGCGCATCTGGGCAGGGACAGACGGCAACGGAGCGTTTGCGCTGCGGCTGCGCGACCAGCGGGTGGAACACATTGGCTTTACAGGCGACCCGAACCTGACGACGCGCTTTGTGCGCGACATTGCGATAGACCAGGATGGCTCGATCTGGTTTGCGACGCCTGCAGGGCCGTTCCGCTATCAGGCGCAAATGTGGATCGGCGACATCCAGGGGGGGAGCGCCGAGGATCCGCGCAACCACATCAACGACCTGCTGGTCGACCGCAGCGGCGTGTTGTGGGTTGCGACCGGCGGTGGGGGGGTCCGGCGCAAACAGGGCGCGGACGAGCCGGAAACCATCTTTACTGCCGCCGACGGCGCGACGGACAGTGTGTTGGTGTTGGAGGAGGACAGCCTAGGCGCGATCTGGATCGGCGGGTTTGACGGGGTGCGCCAATACGCCGCGGGCGGATGGGAGACCCCCATCGCGATCAGGCAGTTGCCCAATCCGGTGGTGACGACGCTTTTGGCTGACGATGCGTGGCTGTGGATCGGCACCGAGGCCGGGCTGGTGCGCTACCAGGTAGCGACGGGCACGTTGGAAGCCGAAGCGACCCTGGCAGGCCAGATCGTAGAGGCGTTGGCGCTTGACAATCTGGGGCGTCTCTGGGTAGGCACAGCAGGCAGCGGCATCTGGCTGCGTGAGGGCGCAGCGGGTTGGCGTCACTTTGCCCATGATCCAGCCGACCCTGACAGCCTGCCAGGGGATGTGATCATCGGGAGCGGCCTGGCCGCCGACCTCGGTACGACGGGCGGTATGTGGGCATTGGTGGCAGATGAAGGGCTGGCGCATTGGGATGGTGAACGGTGGCAGCGCGATGTAGACGCAGGCCGATTGCCCAGCGCGCTGCTGTGGACGATCTATACCGACCCCGGCGACGGTTCGCTCTGGATCGGCAGCGAGGCAGGCGTCACCCGCTATGATGGGATCTCCTGGGGAACGCTCGGCGTGCAGGACGGGCTGCAAAGTGCAGTGGTCTACGCGATCGCACGCACGCGTGACGGCGCCTATTGGTTGGGCGGGCGCAGCGGGTTGACATACTTCAGGCCCGACTCTATGCCCCCGTGGGTGCGGCTGGGCGCGTTGACGGGCGAGGTGCAGTTCCCGCCCGACGGCGGCCATCCGCAGGTCACTGTAAAGACGGACGCGGTCCTCAATTTCACTGCCGGGGACTTGCAGACCAAACGCAGCAAACTGGCCGTGTTCCAGCGCCTGGTCGGGCCGGGAGAGGTTTCGTCCTGGCAGCCTGTGACGCGAGAGCATGTGATACTGCATTTCGGCCAGCCGGGCGCCTATACGCTGGAATTGCGGGCGCGCGACCAGTCGTTCAACTATTCGGAGCCGGTCTCGATGCGCATGATCGCGGTGGAAGCGCCCGTCGAGGTCGAGGTACCTATTCTTGGCCCGGTCGCCACCGGGCCGCTGTGGGCGTTGGTGCTCTTGGGAAGTGTGGCGCTGATGGGGGCGGCCTATATTGTGCTCGAGATGTGGCACAACCGGCGGCGCGGGCTGGAGGCTGTGGCGCGTGCCTATAACCCTTACATCAGCGGCGAGCCGGTGCGCCGGGATGATATGTTCTTTGGGCGGCGCGACCTGGTGCAGCGCATTGTGGATACGCTGCACAACAACAGCATCATGATCTATGGTGAGCGGCGCATCGGCAAGACAACCTTGCTCTATCAACTAGTTACGGTGCTGCGCGAGGTCAATGACCCCGATTACTGGTTTGTGCCGATCTACGTGGATCTGGAAGGGACTGCTCAGGGGCAGTTCTTCCACTATCTGATGGATGAGATCGTGATGGGGGTGGAGTCTCTAGAGAATTCCGCCGAGGAAATTGTACCCCATCTGCGTCATTTGCGCCTGCACACAACGCCGGAATACGAGTATACTGACCGTGACTTTAACCGGGACTTGAACCGGTTGACCGGGGTTTTGGAGGCATACGGCGCGCGCCATGACCCCGCCAAACAGTTGCGCCTGATCTTGCTGATGGACGAGATGGATGTGATGAGCCAATATGATTCGCTGGTGCAGCAAAAGCTGCGGCGCATCTTCATGCGTGAGTTCGCCACGACTTTGGGCGCAGTCGTGGCCGGCATTCGCATCAGCAAGGATTGGGACCGCGTCGAAAGCCCCTGGTACAACCTATTCAACGAGATCGCTCTGACGCCGTTTAGTCGCGAAGAGGCGATTGAACTGCTGGTGGAACCGGTGCGCGGGTATTACCAATATGAGCCTGCGGCCATCGAGTTTATCCTGGAGCAAGCACAAGGACGTCCCTACAAGATCCAGCAATATGGGCTGGAAGCCGTGAATCATATGTTGTCGCAGCGGCGGCGCAAGATCACGCTGGCGGATGTCGAGGTAGCCCACTGGCGGATCCGCGCTGCCGAGCAGGAGATGGGCAGCCATCCGCCTCCTAAGCGCAAGCGACGTGGCCGCGCTGCCGCCGCGCACCCTGCACCCAACGGGGTGCAGACGTCGCCCGCGGCAGACAACGGTCATGCTCGCGCCGTTCATGAGGAGAACGAGAACTAGCTGTATGCGGATTCCGTATAATGTGGGACGCTGGGTGCGCGGAAAAAACCATTATGGCCGCCAGCGGCTCATTGACTATCTACTGCACGCGCCGGATAGTGCGATCTGGCTGGTGGGCACGCGGCGGATGGGCAAGACATCGCTCTTGCGCCAGCTTGAACTGATCACAAGCGTGCCGGACAGCACCTATGTCCCGTTGTTCTGGGATTTGCAGGGCTGCCAGACGGCGCGCGACCTATCGGATGAACTCTTTTATTCGCTGGAAGATGTGGCGGCCCGCTTTGCCGAACATGGGATCGATGTCTCGACGTTTGCCGGTCAGGACGCATTGATCATCCTGCGTACACTGGCGCGCCTGCTGCATGATCAGGGCAAGCAGTTGCTGATCCTGGTGGATGAGGCGGAGGTGTTGATCGACGTGGCGCGCGCCGAACCTGCTTGGGTCGCGCGGCTGCGCCGTGCCTTTCAGGATAACCGGTTGCGCACCATCATGACGTCCACGCAGTTGCTGGCCCAACTCAACCCGCTCAGCAGCCAGTGGACTACCAGCCCCTTTTTGTTTGGGTTTACGCTGGCGAATCTGACCCGGCTGGATGACCCGGACGCGCGCGCCCTGGTGGGCCAGACGCAATCCGACCATCCGGTGGCGGCGACAGACGGGGTGGTGGATGACATTTTGATCCATACCAACGGGCAGCCCTATTTGATCCAATATCTGTGCCAGCGGCTGTTCGAGGTCGATGAGGCAGGGAAGGGGTTCCTACGCCCGATCACCGAGCAGGATCTGATGACCGACCATATTCTGGCGGGTTTCTTTCAGATCGACTTTCAACACCTGACTCGCTCAGAGCGCCGCCTGCTCCTGGCGGTGGCTGATCTGACGGTTGCCAAGGAAAGGGAACTGCTGGAGGCGTTGAGCGATCTGCCGCCGCACCGGATCCGCAAATACCTCTATGGCCTGGAACGGCTGGGGTATGTGCGCCAGGTCTTTGGACAGTGGGCCGTGGGCAATGAGTTTTTGCGGCGTTGGGTGGCGGATCAATACGATCTCTTGCGCATGCAGTTGGACAGCGCCATCGACGACGGGCTGCACGAAACGCTGCTGGAGGTGGGGCACAGTGCCGAAGTGCGCTTCCTGCGCGAGCAGATCGCCCGCATCGAGGCGGAGGTGGCGGCGCTAGAGGCGAAGTTGGCGGAAGCGTCCGAGGAGGATCGCGAACCGCTGCTCTGCCGAATCGATCAGTTGTACGCAGAGTTGGCCCGCCTGCGCCATCAACTCGCCAGCATCAGCCTAGACAGTACCGACTGATCCTCGCGCTCCACGCACCGGCCTGCCAGTGCCGCTGGCGGGCCGGTTTTGTGCATGGCCATGCGATGCCGTATAATCCGAAGTGGTCGGCCACTTGGCCGGACGTATCAGGGGCTGAGCGACCCGCTCAGCCGTTTTTTGTGGCAGAGGCAGCGACCATGACCGATTCGATACCCCTTGTTGACCTCAAGGCCCAGTATGCCGCCATTGCAGCGCAGGTGGACGCGGCTATCCAGCAAGTGTTGGACACAACCCAGTTTATTATGGGGCCGCAGGTCGCTGCGTTTGAGGAAGCCTTTGCTGCCTATTGCGGCGTCGACTACTGCGTCGGCGTGGGCAGCGGCACAGCGGCGTTGGAGTTGGCGCTGCGCGCGCTGGATGTGGGGCCTGGCGACGAGGTGATTACCGTGGCGCATACCTTCATCGCCACGGCAGAGGCCATCAGCGCGGTGGGCGCAACACCGGTCTTTGTGGATGTTGACCCCGCGACCTATACGATGGACCCGGACGCGCTGACGGCAGCCATCGGCCCGGCCACGCGCGCCGTCATCCCGGTGCATCTCTACGGCCAGCCCGCGGACATGACGCGCATCAATGCGGTGGCGCGGGCGCATGGCCTGGCGGTGATCGAAGATGCAGCCCAGGCGCACGGCGCAACCTGGCAGGGAGCCAAGGCCGGCGCGCTGGCGGATGCGGCGTGCTTTAGCTTTTATCCGGGTAAGAATCTGGGAGCCT
>CAZYQJ010000254.1:0-7290 GCA_964649925.1 uncultured Litorilinea sp. | reverse complement strand
GAGGCATCCGGCGAGCGTCATAGCCGTGGCAAGGCCGGTGCTTACGTGCAAGAACTGGCGGCGCGTCAAACGTCTTTGGCGAAATGTGTCCACGATGGTTCCTCCTGTTGGCTAAGAAGTGGGTTCGAACAACATTTCGATAGGTCTAGTGGAAAGGGAGCAACGTAACTATAGCACCCTTCAGAGACAGGCGTCAAAGGTTTAAATCGGGCGCACACAGAGGACGAGGCGGCGCAGCCTGCGGTTGTGTGGCGTTGAGAGGGATGGTAAGATTTCCGCATCTTATACACCACGGCTGCGAAGAGGAGGGACGCATGAACGCTCAGCCTGTGCTCTCGCCAACGACCTATGCCAGTCCAGCCGGTCGTGACTTTCCCCACGTGTTGCCCATGCGCCAGCGCGCCCAAGTGATTCACCAACTACTGCAGGGACGGATCGCCACGATCCTGCCTGCCGCCATGCGCGAGGCGAACCTGGACATGTGGATCCTGATCTGCCAGGAAGACAATCTGGACCCGGTGTTTGCCTCGCTGATCCCGATGGATACCTGGTGCCCGATCCTGCAACTGCTGGTCTTTGTGGCCCGGCCTGATGGCACGGTGGAAGGGGTGAACCTCTGCGGTACAGATACGCATGACCTCTATCACCACCCCTATACCGGGCAGATCGAGCATGAACAGTGGGCCTTGCTGCAGCAGTTGGTCGCCGAACATAAGCCGCAGCGCATCGGGGTCAATATCGGATCGGTGGCGTGGGCAGGCGGCGGGCTGACCTTCAACCTTTACCAGCAGCTAGTGGCACACCTGCCCGCGCCGTATGCGGAACGGCTGGTCTCGGCGGAGCCAGCGGCCATTCTCCTGCTCTCGACGCTGACCGATGACGAACTGCAGGTCTATGAACATGTGATCCAGGTGGCCCATGCGGTGATCGCCGGGGTCTACAGCCGTGCGGTGATCGTCCCCGGCGTGACCACCGTGCGCGATCTGGAGTGGGCCTACTGGCAGCGCTGCGCTGATCTGGGCTTCACCCTGGGCTTCAAACCCTCGTTTCGGCTGATCCGCAGCGACGCACAGCGCGCCCGCTACGGTGCGGATGACAGCATTGTGCGGCCAGGCGATGCCATCCACTGTGATGTGGGGCTGACTTATCTGCGCCTGAACTCGGATCACCAGCAGGTTGCCTATGTGCTGCGGCCTGGTGAAACGGATGCGCCTGCCGGTCTGCAGGCCGTGATGGCAGCGGCGAACCACCTGCAGGACGTGTTTATGGCCGAGTTTCAGGCGGGGTTGAGCGGCAATCAACTGCTGCACAACATCCTGACGCGCGCCCGCAGTGAGGGCGTGCCCAACCCGCGCGTCTATTCGCATAACATCGGCTTCTTTGTCCATGAGCCGGGGCCGCTCATCGGCCTGCCCTGGGAGCAGGAACGGTGTGAAGGGCGCGGGGACGTGCAGCTACGTTATAACCAGTGTTTCACGATGGAGTTGTCGGTGACTGCGCCTGTGCCCGAATGGGATGGGCAGGAAGTGCGCCTGGGGCTGGAGGAGGTGGTGGCCTTTACCCAGGCAGGCTGCCGTCCCCTGGATGGGCGACAGACGCAGTTTTATCTGGTGTAGCGTCTAGACCTCGGCGCTCAACACAATCTTGACAACCGTCTCTTCGCCCAGCCGGTAGCCGCCATTTAAGGCCTGATACCCGTCGAGCACGCGCTCCAGGGGCAGGACGTGGCTGACCATGTCGGCAAAGGGGAACTCGTTTTTCTCCAGCAGCGGCAGGCCGCGCACGAAGTGTTCGGTCTGGCTGCCCCAGACGGCTTGCAGCGTCAGATTCTTACGCATGAGCAGCCGGTTGATGTTGAAGTCGATGGAGCCCATGTCCACAAAATGGCCGACCTCGACAAACGTCCCGCTGTGGCGGACATAGCCTAGCCCTTCCGGGGTGGCCGGTAGAAAGCCCGCACACTCAAAGACCACATCCGCCCCTTCCCCGCGCGGCGTCTCCTGCAGCACCAACGCGGTCCGCTCTTCCGCGCTGCGAACTTCCTCGATGTTGACGGTGACATCCGCGCCCATGCGCCGCGCCAATGCCAGCCGATCGGCCGGGCCGCCCACCATGATCAATTTGGCTGCGCCGCTCAGTTTGGCACAGATCAACGTCACCAGCCCGATTGCGCCGCTGCCCTGGACGACCACGGTATCGCCCAGTTTCACCTGTCCGCGCAGCACGGCATGGATGCCGATGGTGAACGGCTCGGTGAGAACCGCGATCTTGGGGGGAGCGTCGGTCTTGAGCACGCGGGTTCCGGGCAGGCTCAGGTAGATGTAATCCGAAAAGCCGCCCAAAAAATGAGGCGGTTCGTCGGGTTTTAGCCCGTAGGCCCCCTGTCCGGCAGTCGTCCCCGGCTGGATGATGATGCGGTCGCCCTCCTTGATCGGTTTGCCCACGTAGTCGGTGGTGACGCCTTTGCCCAGGGCCGCGATGATCCCCACATTCTCATGGCCGGGGTTCAGTTCGTAGGGGATGCCGTTCTGCCACATGTGCAAGTCTGTGCCACAGATGCCCGCCATCTCCTGTTTGACGAGGATGGTCCCCGGCGCGGGGTCAGGCACTGGGTACTCACGGATCACAAAATCCTGCCCCTTGGCAATGACCGAGCGTGCGTACTCGCCCATGGTGTTCCTCCTGTAGATAGCAGTTGAGAGAAGTTCGTGATGGGGATGCAAACCCATTATGGGGCTGCGCGGGGGATTCTGCAATCCCCTACTTTGGGGCTGCACGCCGCGCAGACCTTCGTTCCAGGGCTGGCATTTATGGAATTGACAATCATTTTCATGAGTGGTATGATCATGAAAATCGTTTTCACCATATGGCTCCTATCATCTATGGACAACCAAATCAACAATGAGCGCGGCACGCTGGCCGCGATCTCAGATGCACTGCCCAAGCTAAAGGGGTCGGCTCAGAAAGTAGCACAGTACATCCTCAACTCACCACGAGAAACGATCAACCTGACGATTACCGAATTAGGTGTGCGGGCAGGGGTGAGCGAGGCGAGTATTGTCCGTTTTGCACAGTCACTGGGCTACTCTGGCTTTCATGCGCTGAAGATCGGCCTGGCCGAAGACATTGTCTCGCCCATGTTGCTTGTTCATGAAGACCTGACGCCGGATGACGAGCCAGCTAGCGCCGTGCAGAAAGCGATGACCGCGGGGATGCGTTCGCTGGAAGACACCGTGCGCATCCTGGAGATGCCCGTGTTGGAAGTGACCATCCAGGCATTGTGTCATGCGCGCCGCATTGAACTCTTTGCTTCGGGCAATTCGATTCCACTGGCTTTGGATCTCAACTTCCGCCTGACGAAGATCGGGCTGCATAGCCGCTTCTCGATTGACCCGACCATGCAAGAGATGTATGCCAGCCTGACGTCGCCCGAAGACGTCGCCGTGGGCATCTCGCACACGGGAAGTTCCAAAGATACCGTCTATGCGTTGGAACTGGCGAAACAGCGGGGCGCGCGCACGGTCTGCATCACAAATCACTCCGATTCGCCTATCACCCGCTACGCCGATCTTTGTCTGTTCACGTCGACGCGGGTCAGCCACTTTCGCGAGGAGGAGATGGCCTCAAACCTGGCAACGCTGGCGTTGGTGGAAGCCCTCTATGTCGGCATCTGCGTGTACCGCCGCGATGCTTCGGTGCAGGCCGTCTCCAAGACGATGCGGGCGACCCGCCATCGCAAATACTAAGGTCGCAGAGTAAGACGCCGAAGACCGGAAAGCTGAGGTGAACGCCATCGGATGAAACATGTGCGGAGTTGCGTAGTAGAGGGACATTGCTGTCCAGCTGTCTGTACAGGTGAAATATCCCATTCAAATCATCTGTTCACATCGTTGTTAGGAGATGAAGCACATGAGTAAGAAGGTATTCAGTCTGTTTCTAGCGGTGGTGATGCTCGCGGCCATGGTAGCTGGTTGCGCGCCGGTCGGCACGGAGCAAGCGCCCGCCGGTGAAGCCGCTGCCGAAGGCGAAACCGTCACGCTGGAGTTTACGCAGTGGTGGGAACCGGAACTGCCTGAAGGCGCATTCCGCGCCCTGATGGACGAGTTCGAAGCCCAGAACCCTGGCATCGAGGTCGAACTGATCAGCGGCCCCTATGCGACGACCCGCGAGCAAGTGGTCGCCGGGGCTGCCGCAGGGACGATGTCCGATGTTGTGGGTCTGGACGGGGCCTGGGTCAGCGACTTTGTCAAGCAAGGTTCGATTGCCAACCTCTCTGAACTGATGGCGCAGGCGGGGTATGATGGCAGCCAGCTTGCTGCCCAGATTCAGTTGGACGGCGCGACCTATATGATCCCGGTCGTCAACTTTGTCTATCCTGTGTTTGTCAACATGGACTTGCTGGCGGAGGCGGGTGTGGAGAATCCACCCACCACGCGCAGTGAGTTCGCTGAGGCCGCCCAGCAGTTAACAGATCTCGGCAACAACGTCTATGGCTGGGTGCTTCCCCTGTCGCTGGAACAGCCCAACGGCATTCAGAATGATGTGATGTCCTGGGTCTGGGCGTCGGGTGGCAGCATGATGAGCGAAGGCCTGCCGGACCTGACGAATGAAGATGTCCGCAGCGCTGCCGAGTACATCAAGGGGCTGTATGACGCAGGCGTCATTGCCCCCGGTGCGTTCAACATGCGCGAGCAGGATAAGGTCGAAGAGTTCACCAACGAGCGTGTGGGGATGATGATCAGTTCGCTGGCTCACATCAACATGATCCGCGAGCGCAACCCCGACCTGAACTTTGCGATCACCGCTCTCCCGGCAGAGGATGGCTACACCGGCAAGCGCGGCCTGCCCTATGCGTCGTGGGGTATCGGCATTTCTGCCAACAGCCCGCACCAGGAAGAGGCCTGGAAACTGGTCGAATTCCTGATGAGCGCCGACGTCAACTCGCGGCTGTCGTCCATTGCCAATGCATTCCCTGGCAATGTGAACTCCACCCCGGACTTTGTCGAGACGGATGAGCTGTTTGCCGCCGCCTTCGGCGTCTTCCAGGAAGGGTATCTGGCCAATGAGTTTGTCGGGCTGCCGGTGGCTGAAAACCTGATGCGCGAGTTCGACGAGCAGTTCCAGCTTTACCTGGATGGCAGCCAGACGCTGGATGAATGTCTGAACAATGCGCAAGCAGCCTGGATGGAGCATTTCCAGTAGCACATGACCCGTCTGCACGCCGTCTGGATGCATATTCAGGCGGCGCAGCAGGCCAGCCGTCCTGGGGCTAAACGGCTGTACTGGTCTTGCTGTACGCTCTTGTTGGGGCATGGAGGCTGCAAGAAGCGAGAGACTTGCAGCCTCCGGCTCAAAGCCCTTGTGTAAAAAGGGAGGTTCCCCCTTGTTGGCGGAAAACATTATCCGGACAGGTGCGAAGAAAAAGCGACGGTCGTATAAGGCGATAAAGAAGTTTATCCCCTTCGCCTACTTGTCTCCCACCATTTTGTTATTGGCGGTCTTGTCGCTCATCCCCATCGGCATGGTGATCTATTATTCATTGATGGATAACGTCATCATGAATCAAAACCCGGCCTTTGTGGGATTGGCGAACTATGCAGAAATCCTGACCGACAACGTCTTCCGCCAGGCCCTGTCGAATACGATGTACTTCACGGCCATGAGCGTGATCATGCACATGGTATTGGGCCTGGGGTTTGCCATGTTGTTGAATACCAAGGTGATCAGCCCGATGACCCGCGCCCTGTTTCGGGTCATCTATATCCTGCCGTGGGTGTTCACCGCGACCATCATCGCCATCTTATGGCGTCTGATGCTCAACCCAAACGGCATCATCAATTATCTGTTGGAATGGGCGGGTCTGGTCAGCGCAAAGATCGAATGGTTAAGCTCTAGAGAATTGGCATTACATGCCGTCACATTTATCAATATCTGGTCGGGCTATCCTTTTTATATGGTCAGCCTGCTAGCGGGCCTACAGGGGATTCCCGATGAACTCTATGAGGCCGGGACTATCGACGGTGCAAATGCACCGCAGCTTTTCCGCCATATCACGCTCCCGCAGTTGCGCCCCATTATCATCAGCCTCGCCATGCTGGACTTCATCTGGACGATGCAGCAGTTCACCTTGATCTGGATGACCACCGGCGGCGGGCCGATCCGTGCCACGGAGATGCTGAGTACGTTTACCTATAAGCTGGCGTTTACGACCTACGAATTCTCGCACGCATCGACCAGCGCGGTGGTGATCTTGGTCTTATCGATGTTTGTGGCTTTGTTCTATGTTCGAAAGCAGAGGGCAAGTGATGAATAATGCACTCACTCTCTCGAAAACCGCTAAGTTCACAGTGACGAAGGTCCTCGTCCTGGCGGCGCTGTTGCTTGGCGCGCTCTTTGCAGGATTTCCCGTCTTTTGGATGGTGGTCTCCTCGTTCAAGTCCAACACGGAAATCTTTGCCTACCCGCCGCGTATCATCACGGAATCATTTTCCTTTGATGCCTACCGTGCCGTCTTTACCAACCCGGAAAAGGTACGGTTCTTTATCAACAGCTATCTGGTTTCGATCTCAGTGACGCTGCTCACGTTGTTTGTCGGCATTCTGGGGGGATACGCCTTTAGCCGATACGACTTCAGATTCAAGAAACCACTCAACATGATCGTCATCGGCGTTCAGGCTGTACCGCCGATCACGCTGCTGATCCCGTACTTCAGCCTGATCGTCGTTCTCAAATTACACAACACCTACTGGGCGCTGATCCTCACCTATATGGTCTTTACGCTCTCCTACGCCATCATCATGATGACCGGCTATTTCAACACCCTGCCGCGAGCGTTGGATGAAGCAGTGATGATGGATGGCGGGAACTCGTTTGTGGCGTTGTGGCGGGTGCTTGTCCCGATTTCCGTGCCGGGCATTGTTTCGGTGGGCGTTTATACCTTTATGCTCGCCTGGAATGAATTCCTGTTTGCGCTCACGCTGACCAAGACGACCGATATGCGGACGGTTCCGGTCGGGATCCAGTTGCTGATGGGACAGCATTCCTATGAATGGAATGAGATGATGGCGATGAGCGTGCTGGGCTGTCTGCCCGTCTTGATCCTGTTCTTGTTTTTCCAGCGCTACTTTATCGCCGGGATGACAGCCGGTTCGGTCAAGGGGTAAGGGTCGCCTGGGCCTCAGCCATATCGTTGCCGTATGTTCGTATGATTACACAGTTCGAACAGGTACATCTTTTGGAGAATCATCTATGTTGATGAATATGAAAGACCTGTTGGCGGTCGCTCATGCC
>CAZYQJ010000253.1:0-7335 GCA_964649925.1 uncultured Litorilinea sp. | reverse complement strand
TTACTTTCGGCTTAGTCAACAGTCCATCTCAACAATAATGACGGCAGAACACGACCATCTATACGATAAAAATTGCGAATCAGGCGCCAAATACATGTTTCTATGCGCTTCGCTTGCCCTAATGGTTGTTTTGCACTCAGGAATTCACTCGTTCTACTGTCGGTGACAGTCGCAAGTTTTGACCTCACCGTAGCCCTACACTACAATAGGCCATAACGATTGGGCGCACTGCCCAGGCGCAGTTCTGCCCCCAACTTACCAAGCAACTTACCTGCGTCATCAACAACCCGTATTACAAAGTGCACCGCTCCGCCATGTGCGGCAGAGGAGAAACCCCATGTCAACTGCATTTGATTCCACAGCATCAAAAAGCGAAGTCTATCATCCGTCATCCGAAGTTATTGAGACCGTTCAAGAACCCAACTATCTAGAGTTGCGTCAACGCGCCGCAAGTGACCCTGTTGCCTTTTGGGATGGGCTCGCCAAGGAATTAGTTGATTGGTATGAGCCATATCAACAGGTGGTGGATAAGAGTGGCCACCCCTATTACAAGTGGTTCGTTGGAGGTAAGATCAACATCGTCCACAATGCGCTCGACCGCCATGTCAAAAGCTGGCGCAAAAACAAGCTGGCTTTGATCTGGGAAGCCGAAGATGGCGAACAGCGCACCTACAGCTATTTCAAGCTGTGGCGCGAGGTCAACCGCTTTGCCAACATCCTCAAGAGTATGGGGGTGAAAAAGGGCGACACGGTGACGATCTACATGGGTCGCGTGCCTGAACTGCCCATCGCCATGCTGGCAACCGCCAAGATCGGGGCGATCCATAGCGTGGTCTACGGCGGCTTTAGCGAGCAAGCGCTGGCCGACCGCATCGAGGACGCCCAGAGCAAGGTCGTGGTCACCTGTGATGGCGCATGGCTGCGCGGCAAGACCGTCAACCTCAAGGACATCGTGGACGAAGCCATCCACCGCAGCCCGGTCGTGCAGCGCGTGATTGTACTCAAGCGCACCGGCCAGGATGTGAACATGGTCCCCGACCGCGATTTCTGGTGGCATGAACTGGCCGCGCTCCCGATTGCCAGCCCGCAGTGCGACACCGAACCGATGGATGCGGAAGACCCGCTGTTCATCCTCTACACCAGCGGTACGACGGGCAAACCCAAGGGGCTGCTCCACACCGTGGGCGGCTACCAGGTCTTTATCGCCAGCACCCTGAAATACGCCTTCGACATCAAAGAGGAGGACCGCTACTGGTGTGCGGCGGACCCCGGCTGGATCACAGGCCACAGCTACATTGTCTATGCCCCGCTGATCTTGGGCATGACCAGCTTTATGTATGAAGGCGCACCCGGCTACCCCTACCCCGACCGCTGGTGGAACCTGGTGGAGAAGTACAGCATCACCATCCTCTACACCGCGCCTACGGCCATCCGCGGGCTGATGCGCTTTGGCGATGCCTGGCCGCTGCGCCATGACCTGAGCAGCCTGCGCCTGTTGGGCACGGTGGGCGAGCCGATCAACCCCGAAGCCTGGCGTTGGTACTACACCACCATCGGCAAGGAACGCTGCCCGATCATCGATACCTGGTGGCAGACCGAAACCGGCGGCTTTATGATCACGCCGACCCCGCTGATCCCGCTCAAGCCCGGCAGCGCCACCCTGCCCTTCGCCGGGATCGAGGCCGATGTCGTGCGCGAGGACGGCACCCCGTGCGAGGCCAACGAGGATGGCTATCTGGTCATCAAACGCCCGTGGCCCGGCATGGCTCGCACCGTCTGGGGTGACCCGAACCGCTATGTGCAGACCTACTGGTCGGACTTTGAAAAGCAGGGGTGGTACTTTACCGGCGACAGCGCGCGCAAGGATGAGGACGGCTATTTCTGGATCATCGGGCGCATGGACGACGTGATCAAGGTGAGCGGCTACCGCCTGGGCACCGCCGAGGTGGAGAGCGCCCTGGTCAGCCATCGCGCCGTGGCCGAGGCTGCCTGCATCGGCGTGCCGGATGAACTGCGCGGCAACGTGATCCATGCCTTCTGCATCCTCACCGCGGGCGCCAACGGGGACAATGCCCTGGTGGACGAACTCAAGGCCCACGTGCGCCATGAGGTTGGCCCCATTGCCGTCCCGGCAGCCATCGAGTTTGTCGAATCGCTGCCCAAGACGCGCAGCGGCAAGATCATGCGCCGCTTGTTGAAGGCCAAAGTCCTGGGCCAGCCTGTGGGTGACACCAGCACCCTGGAAAGCTAACCAGCGGATCTTTGCCCGCTACATGGCACTCTCAACGTCCGGCGCCGACCATGCAGGCGGGGCCGGACGTTTGCTATTTTCGCCCAGACAGACAAAAAGGAGCGATCTATGAACGTCCAAGTGCCCTCTGGCATAGTTATCACCGGCGAAGTGACCCCTGCTGTCCAAGAGGTGTTGACCGAACCGGCGCTTGCCTTTGTGGCGGACCTGCACCGGCGCTTTAACCCGATGCGCCAGGAACTGCTGGCGCGCCGCGCCGAGCGACAACAAGACCTGGACGCGGGCATGATGCCCGGTTTCCTGGCCGAGACGCAGGCAGTACGTGAGGGGGAGTGGCAGGTGGCTCCCGCACCCGCCGACCTCGACGACCGCCGCGTGGAGATCACCGGCCCCACCGAGCGCAAGATGATGATCAACGCCCTCAACTCCGGAGCCAAGGTCTTTATGGCCGACTTTGAGGACGCGCTCTCGCCCACCTGGGAGAACGTGATCCAGGGGCAGATCAACTGCAGCGATGCCATCCGCCGCACCATCGAATTCCACAACCCGGACGGGCGGGTCTACACGCTCAACGACACGGTCGCCACGCTGCTGATCCGCCCGCGCGGCTGGCATTTGGTGGAAAAGCATGTGCTGGTGGATGGCGAGGCCATCTCCGCCAGCCTCTTTGATTTCGGGCTGTACATGTTCCGCAACGCCCAGGAACTGCTGGCGCGCGGCAGCGGTCCCTACTTCTACCTGCCCAAGTTGGAAAGCCACCTCGAAGCGCGGCTGTGGAACGATGTCTTTACCTATGCCCAACAGGCGTTGGACATTCCCCACGGTTCGATCCGCGCTACGGTGTTGATTGAGACCATCCTCGCCGCGCTGGAGATGGAAGAGATCCTCTATGAACTGCGCGACCACGCCGCGGGGTTGAACGCAGGTCGCTGGGACTACATCTTCAGCGCCATCAAGAAGTTCGCCAAGCGTGAGGAGATGATCCTGCCTGACCGCAGCCAGGTCACCATGACCGTCCCCTTTATGCGCGCCTATACCGAGTTGTTGGTACGCACCTGCCATAAGCGCGGCGCGCACGCCATCGGCGGGATGGCCGCCTTTATCCCCAACCGCCGCGACCCCGAGGTGACCGAAAACGCGCTGGCGAAGGTGCGCGAGGACAAGGAGCGCGAGTCACGCGATGGCTGTGACGGCACTTGGGTGGCGCACCCCGACCTGGTGCCGCTGGTCACCGAGATCTTTGACGAGGTGTTGGGCGACCGGCCCCACCAAAAGGACAAACTGCGCGAAGATGTACAGGTGAGCAGCGACCAGATCCTGGATGTGCGCGTGCCGGATGGGACCATCACCGAGGCGGGGCTGCGGCTCAACGTGAGCGTGGCGCTGCAGTACCTCAACGCCTGGCTCAACGGCAACGGCGCGGCGGCCATCAACAATCTGATGGAAGACGCGGCCACGGCAGAGATCTCGCGCTCGCAGCTTTGGCAGTGGATCCGCCACGGGGCCAAACTCGACGATGGCCGCCCGGTTACGCGCGACCTGTACGTCCAGATCCGCCGCGAAGAACTGGACAAGTTGGGGGGCAGCAGCGCCCAGCGTTATGAAGAAGCCGCCGAAGTGCTCGATAAGTTGGTACTCAACGACGAGTTTATCGAGTTCCTCACCTTCTTGGCGTATGAGTTACTAGATTAAGGATCAAGGAGACCATCTCCATGCCCACAAGCTACATCGTCAGCGCAGTACGCACCCCCATCGGCAAGTTTGGCGGCGCGCTCGTGGACCTGTCCCCGGCAGAGTTGGGCAGCCAGGCGATGCAGGCCGCGCTGGCACGTGCCGGGGTGCAGGGGGCCGACCTGGACCTGGTGATCTGCGGCAACATCCTCAAACATGGGCATGGACAACTGCTGCCGCGCCAGGCCGCGCTGCGGGCAGGCATCCCCGAAACGGTGGATGCCTATGCGGTGGACATGCTCTGCTCGTCGGGCATGTTGGCGGTGATGAACGCCGACCAGGCCATCCGCGCCGGGGATGCCGACCTGGTGCTGGCCGCGGGCATTGAGTCTATGTCACAGGCGGGCTTTATGCTCAGCCACAAGGCGCGCTGGGGTGTCAAACTGATGATAAACAGCCAGCCGGGGCTGCAAGATGTGCTGCTGGACGATGGGTTGCGCGACCCGCTGACAGGCGAGTTGATGGGCGCGGAGGCCGACCGGCTGGCGCGGCTGCATGGCGTGAGCCGCAGCGAACTGGACGAGGTGGCGGTCCTCTCGCAATGCCGGGCAGCGGCGGCCACCGCACAGGGCAAATTCGCCGCCGAGGTCATGCCGCTGTCGGTGGGCGCACGCGCGTTCAGCCAGGATGAGGGCATTCGCGGCGACACGACGCTAGAAGGGTTGGGTGCGCTGCCCCCGGCCTTTGGCGAGGCGGGCGTGCTGACCGCGGGCAACTCCAGCCAGCTTTCGGACGGAGCTGCCGCGCTCGTCCTGGCGAGCGAAGCGGCTGTACAACGCTTCGGCCTCACCCCGCTGGCGCGCATCCTGGGCAGCGCCTGGGCCGCGGTCACCCCGTGGCGCTTTGTCGAAGGGCCGATCCCGGCCATCCGCAAACTGCTGCACAAAACCGGGCTGGGGCTGGACGACTTCGACCTGTTTGAGAACAACGAAGCCTTTGCGCTCAACAACGTGCTGCTGCGCCGCGAGTTGGAAATCCCCTACGATCAGGTCAACATCTACGGCGGCGCAATTGCGCTGGGCCACCCCATCG
The DNA here is from genome assembly GCA_964649925.1 of uncultured Litorilinea sp. Lineage (GTDB taxonomy): Bacteria > Chloroflexota > Anaerolineae > Caldilineales > Caldilineaceae > QEUY01. The sequence continues at coordinate 2,321 of CAZYQJ010000253.1, read as the reverse complement.
GCGCATCCGGCGCACGCATCCTGGTGACGCTGATCCACGCGCTCCAGCAAGAAGACCGGCGGCGCGGGATCGGCGCGCTCTGTCACGGGATGGGCGGCGGTACTGCGCTGGCCCTGGAACGGGTGGGGTAGCGCCGCTCACGCCATGATCTCAGGTGGCAGATCCGCCGCAGCATGGAAACTGCTCTGCGTGCCGGATGCCTGCACGCTGATGGACGCGATGCGGCTGGCACGTTCCATGGCGACGGGCAGCGGCTTGCCTGCGGCCAGGAAATAGGCCAGGCTGCCCACATAAGCATCGCCCGCGCCGGTGGTGTCCACCGCGCGCACGCTGGGCGTGGGCACGGCCTGCGTCGTCTCCGGCGTCACCAACAGGCTGCCGCGTGCGCCCAGCGTCAGGATCACCGCGCCCACCCCGCGCGCAAGGAGCGCGCGCGCCGCGGCGACGGCCTCTGACTCAGTGGCGACAGGCATCCCGGTCAGCAGTTCGGTTTCGCTCTCGTTGGGGCAGAGGATATCCGTACAGCGGTAGACCTCGGCGGGCAGTTCGCCGCGCGCCGGGGCAGGGTTAAAGATGGTGCGCACGCCAGCCTCACGCGCCAGCCGCAGCGCGGCCAGCACCGTCTCGGTCTGGATCTCCCACTGGCACACGACAATTTGAGCGGACGCCAGCGCGGGCTGGGCGGCCTCGACATCGGCTGGGGAGAGCAGGTCATTGGCCCCCAGGGCGACGATGATGGCGTTGTCGCCGCTGCTTTCCTCTACCCAGATCGGGGCGACGCCGGTAAAGGAATCGGCAGCGGTGGCGACGTAGGTGGTATCCACGCCAAAAGAGGCAAAGTTCTTGCGGGTGTCATCGCCAAAGATATCCTGGCCGAGTTTGGTGACAATGGTGACGTCGCCGCCCAGTTTGGCGGCCATCACAGCCTGGTTTGCGCCTTTGCCGCCAAACCCCATATGAAAACGAGTGCCGGGGACGGTTTCGCCCAGTTTGGGCAGGCGCGGGGCATAGCTGATGAGGTCGATGTTGGAAGCGCCAACCACGCAAATCTTGGGCCGGGGCATAGCTCTATCCGCGTTTCTAGGGTGATAATCTAGGATGAACTGCGGGAAACCGCACGGTCAGTATAGCAAGCCCCCCCAGGATGGGCAAGGCGTTTTGTTACCTGGTGGCGAGTGCTTCAAACGCCTGGGTGACAAACCAACGGTGTCGGGCGCGCATCGTCTGCTCGGTGATGTCGGGCCTGCCCCACGCCGGCCATCCCTCGGCCCATGCGGAGAGGCGCGACGCAGGACGCAAAGCCGCGACCAGATCCCAATAAGGCAGTTGTGCGCTGCCCACACGCGCCAGCGATTGATAGCGGCGTGTGAATTCGTGCATGGCATCGGAGCCGTAGATCCACAGGATATCCAAGCGGCTGACTGCCAAGTCATAGAGCGGGTTGCCTACCTCGGCATCCTCCCAATCGATCACCGCGGCCAGCCGCCCATCCCGCCATAGCAGGTTGCCCGGCCAAAAATCGCCATGCAGCAGCACGGCGTCATCCGGCGCGGGCAGGGGCCAGGCCGCCTCCAACACCGCACGGATGCGCCCTTCGTCCAGCGAATCGTCGAGGCGCGCAGGCCGCTGCGTGATGACCTGCGCCAACCGGTCTGCCTGGCGCGGTAGAAACGAAAGGTCGAGCGTGGCGGTTGTGACCTGGTGAATGCGGGCAAGTTGCGCGGCCATCTGGCGGGCGATAGCTTGCCCCCTGGCAGGCGCAAAGTCCGGATCCCCCTCGATGTACGCCACGACCAAAAACGGTTCGGGGAAGATCTCCCCCGATTGATCCAGGAAATAAGGCGTCTGGGCGGCGACGTGGGCAGCCTGGACGATCTGCAAAACCTGGAACTCGTCCGCCGCGGCGTGCGGATTGTGCTGCAACGCCTGTGCCCCTGGGCGGCGCGCTATCACTTTGCGGGTTTCACCATCGGGCAGTTGTAACGCCAGCGCGGTCATCTGTGCCGAGATACCACCCTGCAGCGGCCAGGCGCGCAGCAACGTGGCGCGGGGATCCAGCTTACGGGCCACTTGCGCCCAGCGCGGGTCGTCGGGCAAATCGATCGTCATATCAAACCTGATGTCCAGCGGCGCGCAGGGCAGTCAGGGCCGCGGGGAGATGCGCATGCTGCACCAGCAGATAATCGGTCTGATAGGTGGCAAGGGCCAGACAGGGGATGCTCGCCTCCGCCAGCGGTGTGACCAGCGCGGCCAGCACGCCGGTCACAGTGAAATCAAACGGCCCCTCCACCTTCAGACAGGCCCAGCCGGGGGTATGGTTC
>CAZYQJ010000252.1:0-7338 GCA_964649925.1 uncultured Litorilinea sp. | reverse complement strand
GCAGCATGGCGCTCAACCGCCCATTGCCATAGACGCGCGCGCCAAAGACGATCGCCACGCGCGCCGGGGGTGCGGCCTCGACCGTATAGATGCTGTCCGTATATCGTTCGGTGACCCACCAACGCCACAGCCAGGGGAAGAGGCAAACACCCATGATCCCCAACGCCAGCAGCAGCCCCAGCCAGACCCGACGAGGTAGACGGCGTAGGTAAAACGGCTGGTTCAGCGTACTCTGCACGTAGTTTCCTTTCTGCCAGTCCTGATGCGGACTATCAAGCGTCTATTGTACCCCTTCGCCCATCTGCACAACAACCGAGATCGGCTAATCCGGCCACTTGACATACAGCGCCGCGACAAGATTTCTGCGATCCTGCTGTAAGTACGATTGGATCGCCGCTCCGGTTCCCCGCGCCAGCCCGGCGGCCTCTCAAGCTGCGGACTTGACAGCGCCCGCTTCCCCTTCCATACTATAGCCACCTATGCAATCATTTCCTTGGGAGCCGCCGGAGGAGCCGCGCCACCGGCCATCACCCGACGATAGCGCACCCCCGGAAAATCCAGAGGCAGCAGACCCGGAGACCGGTGAAACCGGCATCGAGTGGGCGCGCATCCCAACGCCGCTGCACAACTGGCGGGTGCTGGAGATCGAAGGCGAAGCCACCGTGGTGGACGAAGAGGTCCACACCGAGGCGGACGCCGCCGCGCGCGCCCCGATCCAGGAACAGATCGACCCCATTGTCCTGGCGACGCTGAGCCAGCGCCGGCTGGAGGCTACGCCGGGCGAAACAGCTGTGCTGGCGGCAGAGGTGATCAACAACGGCGACAAGGCTGCGGTCTTTTCCGTGACGGTCGAAGGGTGGATCGACGAGCGGTGGTGTGAGGAACTGCCGGTACGCGTGCCGCTGCAACCCGGCGCGCGGCGCAAGGTGGAGATCGCCATCACCGTCCCGCGCCAGCCCCAGTGCCAGGCGGGCGACTATCCGCTGGCGGTGGTGGCGCGGGCGGATCGCCATCCAGGGCGGGTGACGCGGCTGGCGGCCATGCTGGTAATCCAGCCCTTTGTCGCGTTCAGCCTGAGCCCCCTCGCGCCGCGCGATGTCTCGGTCACCTGGTTTCGCCCTGCCGCGGTGACGCTGGCGACACTTGAGAACCTGGGCAATCAGGCCGCAACCTTCCGGCTGCACGCCTATGACCGCCGCCGCACCTGCGACTATCTCTTCTGGCTGGATGACGAGCGCGACCGCGCCGGGCATGCCGAGATCGAGTTGGCGGCAGGCCAGCGTGTGGAGGTCCCGCTGGAGATACGGCCACAACACCTCCCGCTGTTTCGTGTTGCGCCGCTGGTGATCCCCTTCCGGCTGACAGCGCGGCTGGGCGAGGACGCATCGCTGCGGCGCAGCGTGGACGGAGGAATCACCTGTCTCCCGCTGGTCGGGACGTGGCATCTGGTGGGGCTGGCTGTTCTGGCTGTGGTGGCATTGCTGGGCAGCGGGCTGGCCGTGCTGGCGTTGCTGATGGCCCTGCGTTCTGCGCCCGAACCAGCGGCCCCTGCCGCCCCTGCGCCGCTGGTGGCGTTGGTGCTAAAGATGGACGAACCCGTGCCCACGCCCAATGCGCAGATGCCGCGCGATCAATCGGTTGCGCCGCTGGTGCAGCCGGACGATGTGACTGCACCGGACGCGGCGGGCGGCGAGCCGCCGGTCGTGCGTCCCGAACCGGTGACCGCGCCGGGGGAAGCGCTGCCGCCCGCCGCCCAAACGCCGCTGCCCGCCATCCCCGCGGCAGAACCGCCGCGCGACGTCCCCCCTCCTGACGCAGCAGCGCGCGGCCAGATGACCTATGCCCAGATGTTCCAGGAGATCGCGCTGCGTTTTGATCTCGACTGGCGTACCTTGGCCGCCACTGCCTATGTGGAAAGCGGGTTTGATTCGCTGGCGTTGGGCAGCCACGGTGACCTGGGGCTGATGCAGATTCAGCCCGCCACTTGGAACGAATGGGCGCCCACTCTCTCCGTCACCGACCCGTTTGACAGCTACAGCAATACTGTGGTCGGGGCCGCCTATCTGGACTATCTGCGCACGCTGCTCGGCCAGCGCGGTTATGTCGAGCCGGAGTGGATGCTGGTCGCCTACAACTGGGGGCCGGATCAACTGCTGGCGTTTCTGGAATCGGGCGGCACCTGGGATACCCTGAACGCCGAACTCCGCCAATACGCGCTCGACGTGTTACAGATCGCCGCCACGATCCCAGACGATTAGTTTCCGTCGTTCACCCGAACCAATTCACCTGATCAATCTGGAGATGTCTATGTCCTTAGAACGCCCCGACCTGAGTGGTGTCGCGCCCGAAGTACGCGCCTATATCGAAGCACTGGAGGCTGCCCTGGCCGATGCCCAGGCTGCAGCCGAGAGCGAAGAACGCGAAACGCCGCTGGAGCCAAGCGAACCGCCCACGACCATCAACGTCATCACCGTCAGTGCAAAGGGGATGGCGAAACGGACCCCGCGCCACCTATACACCCGCCAGCGGCGCGGCGGCATGGGCGTCTTTGGGCTGGAGACCAGTGATCAAGACCCGCCCGCCTTTTTGCTGCTGGCCGAACAGGAGGCATCGCTGACGCTGGTGACGGATCAGGGCCGCGCCTTCCGCTTGCCCGTCCGTGAGATCGTCGAAACACCGGTCAACGCGCGCGGGCAATCGCTGCTGGACCGCTTCCCGCTGCGCAGCGACGAACAGCCCGCGCTGATCTTTGCCGACCCGCTGCAAGAAGAGCGCAGCGCCTACCTGATCCTGGCGACGCAGCGCGGGCAGGTGCGCCGCATCGGTCGCCAATATCTTGGCAAAAATCTCCAGTCGGGGACGGTGCTGTATTCGGCCAGCGCAGGGGACGCGCCCGCCGCCGCCTGCTGGACGAGCGGCAACGACGAGTTGATGATCGTCACGCGCGCCGGGTTGGGCATCCGCTTCAACGAGCGTTTGATCCCGGTGCGCGGGTGTCTCGGCATTCGTGTGGACCCCAGCGACCGCGTGGCCGGTGTCGCCGCCGCGCCGCCCGACGGGGGTGTCTTTCTCCTGACGAACGAAGGCAAGGGAACCATCCGCCTGTTGAGCGGGTTTAGTGCCAATAAGGAGCCAGGCGGCGGCGGCAAGATCGCCATCAGAGCGGAACAGGTGGTCGCAGCGATGGGGGTGACGCCGCAGGATGATCTCTTTGCGGTCTCGCGGCTGGGCAAGATCATCCGCTTTCAGGCAGCGGAAGTGCCTGCAAAAGAAGGCGTTGTGCAAGGGGTCAACTGCATGAATCTACGCGCCGATACCTGTGTCACCGGTGTGGCAAGCCCAGGGTAGGGAGCGCTACAGCAAATCGTACAAAAAGAAAACGCCAGATCGCAACAAAGTAGACAATCACTTCGTATCAACTTGTGATATACTACACGATTGCAGTTTTGCGTATGGGCGCAAAACGCTACCCCGTATACCGTTCATACGTTGTTAACGATGAGGGTGTAAACTGGGGACGGTGGACCGGGCCTTGCCCCGATGGGGCCGCAGGAACACCAAACACCATGTGAGGTCAGCCGGGCGCAGGCGAATGGATGTGTGCAGAGCCTGCGTCTCTATGATCTGCCTCACATGTTTGAGGAGAGAAGGCCTATGTTTCCAGCTGTACACAACACCATGGAAGCGCGCGAACGCTTCCGGCGCAGTGTGACCCGTGCCCAGATGGCCGATCTGCTGGGGCTGGTCACCGGCGCAGACACAAGTTTATATAGCTACGATGAGGTAGCTAAACGGCTCAATGCGCGCCAACAAATCGAAAGAGGCACGCAAATGGTGCCGCTCGACCAAATCGTGGGCAGTGTGGGGCGCTACCGGGACTTTACTCGCACCTTTCTACCCCGCGCGGGGGTGAACCAGGAACGCTGGACGCGCATCGATTCTGCGCTCCATTCGCTCGAGGGATTCCCGCCGGTTGAGTTGTTCAAGATCGGCGAGGTCTATTTCGTGCGCGATGGCAACCACCGCGTGAGCGTGGCGCGCGCCAACGGCGCCACCCACATCGAAGCATATGTGACCGAGATCCAGACCGATGTGCCGTTGACTCTGGACGACTTTGAGCGCGACCAGTGGATCATCAAGGTCGAGCACAAGGAGTTTATGGACAACACCCAGCTCGACCGCCTGCGACCGGACAACAACATCCGCTTTACCGAGCCGGGCCGCTACGCCATGCTCATCGACCATATCGAGGTGCATCGCTACCTGCGCGACCTGGAACTGGAGCGATCCGGCAGCCCCAAACGGCTGGAATGGTTTGAAGCGGTCGAAAGCTGGTATGACAACGTCTATATGCCCGTGGTGGAAGCGATCCGCCAGTATGACCTGCTGCGCCGGTTTCCGGGCCGCACCGAAACCGACCTCTATACATGGATCGCGCTCCACCGTGAACGGCTGGCAGCCGCCTACGGGCTGGCCCCGCTCAGCCCCACTGAAGCCGTCTCAACCTTTGCCCAGGTTCACAGCGACATGCTGTTGCAGCGCACCGTAAAGGGATTGAAGCTAGGCCTACATCGGGTCTTAGGGGATGAACGACCACTGGGGATGAGCGAAGAGGAATTTCAGGAACTGCGCGCCCGGCACGCAGCGGGCGAACTCAGCCTGGCCGAAGCAGGAGAGCGTCTTGCCCATGCGCCGTTACCCACCGAGGACGGTGAGTTGGATGACGAACCCGACCCCGAACACCGGCGTTTGAGCATCGAGGAATGGCACCCACGCACCGGACAGCGCCCTGAACTGTAGGGACAGCATCATATTAGTGTACAGGTGACCGGCACTGTGAATCCTCGACAAGGGAGAAACCGCAGGCCGGTCACCTGCATCATCACATCGATAGTGACCTCTATAGGTAACGCCTAAATGCCCCAAATTCTCGCTCTATTGATCACCGGCATTGTGGTATACTGTGCGATCGAAATCGCCGGTGGCAATGAGAGGAATCTATGCTGCGAGTAAAAATTATCTGTACCCTCGGCCCGGCCAGCCGTGAACTGGACGTGCTGACTAAGTTGGCTGAGGCGGGCATGAATGTGGCTCGGCTCAATATGAGCCATGGGACGCATGAGTATCACCGCGGCACGATTGAACGTGTGCGCCAGGTTTCGGAACGGCTTAACAAACCCATTGCCATCTTGGCTGACCTACAAGGCCCAAAGCTGCGGGTCGGCAAGATGCGTAAGGGGGGCGTTCCCCTCAAAAAGGGGGAAGAACTGATCCTCACGACCGAGGAGATTGTGGGCGGCCCAGGCCGCGTCCCCATCCAATATCAGGAACTGCCGGGTCAGGTGCGCCCTGGCGAGCAAATCCTGGTGGATGACGGGCTGCTGGAACTAGAGGTACTTTCTACCGCCGAGACTGAAATCAAGACGCGTGTCTTGGTGGGCGGGGTGCTGACCGACAACAAGGGCATGAACCTGCCTGATGCCTCGCTGGATATCAACGCCTTGACCCCCAAAGACCTTGAAGATGTGCATTTTGCCCTGGCCAACCAGGTGGATTGGATTGCACTCAGCTTTGTGCGCACAGCGCATGAGGTCTTGGAACTCAAGTCCATCATCCAGAACAACTCCGCTTTTGGCCGCGTCCCACCGGTAGTCTCCAAGATCGAGAAGCCTGAGGCGATCCGGAACATTGACGCCATCATCCACGCGTCGGACGCTATCATGGTGGCGCGCGGCGACCTGGGGATCGAAGTCCCCACCGAGACCGTCCCCATGATCCAAAAACAGATCATCTCCAAGTGTCTGGCAGCGGCCAAGCCGGTGATTACCGCTACCCAGATGCTGGACTCGATGATCCGCAACCCGCGGCCCACGCGCGCCGAGGCGAGCGACGTCGCCAACGCCGTGTTGGACGGTAGTGACGCCATCATGCTGTCGGGCGAAACGGCCACCGGATCTTACCCGGTCGAAGCCGTGCAGACGATGGTGAAGATCGCGGAGGAGGCGGAACGGGCGCTGCTCTCCACCGACACGCGCGGGCGCTACGCTGCGCCGGAAGTCTACACCGCGGCGGGTGCGGTCTGCCATGCGGCCATGCAGACGGCCAATGAACTCAACGCCAAGGCGATCATTGCCCCCACCATCAGCGGGGCGACAGCGCGCTTTATTGCCAGCTTCCGGCCCATGGTTCCGGTCGTCGCCGTCACGCCCAGCCCAATGGTACAGCGCCAGTTGTGTATGCACTGGGGCACGTATCCGCTGTTGACGCGGCGCTTGAGCAACACCGACGAGGTGGTCAACGACGCCATCAGCGTGGCGCAGGAGGCTGGGCTGGTGCTGCCGGGCGATACGGTAGTTCTGACCGCAGGGGTAGTGGGCAGCGTGCGCAACGCCACCAACTTGATGATGGTGCGGACGATTGAACGGGTTCTGGTGCGCGGCACCGGGCTGGGCCAGCGCGAGATCGCCGGGCGCATTGTCTCGATCACGCCGCCGGTCAACGGCATGAGTCCGTCGATTGGCCCGCAGGATATCATCTTCGCCAGCAATGTAGACCGGTCTAGCCTCAGGCTGTTGCAGCGCGCGGGCGGGCTGATCACCCCAGACCCAGGGCTGGACAGCTACGGCGCAGTCGCCGCGGTGGAGTTGGGCATCCCGGCCATCATCGGCGCCCAGGGTGACCTGGACGCGCTGGTGGACGGTAAGAGCGTGATCCTGGATGCTACGACCGGCCAGGTCATCGAGTGGAAGAAATAGACCTCACACGCCTGCGGGCGCTTCGTTGCCAGCCTCCACAATGGCGCGGCGCACGTCTACGCGCAACAGGATCAACAGACCCGCGGCGAGGAAAAAGGCTATCGAGAGGATTGCTAACCGGTAGCTGCCTGTGAACTGGAGGGTGAGGCCAAAGATCAACGGCCCCAGCCAACTGGTGCCGCGCTCACTGATCTCGTAGAGGCTAAAGTATTCGGCCTCCTGGCCTTGCGGGATCATCAACGAAAAGATCGACCGGCTCAACGCCTGGCTGCCGCCCAACACCAACGCAATCACCGCTGCCATCACAAAGAACTGCACCTCTGTACGCAACAGCGCATACGCATAGACGATCACTGCCAGCCAGATCAGCAGGCTGACGACGATGGCGCGCTTTGTGCCGATGCGCTGCGCCACCCAGTTGAAGGCCAGCGCGCCCAAAAAGGCAATAAACTGCACCATCAGGATCACCTGCACCAGAGAAGATGTGCCCATGCCCATTTCCTGCGCGCCGAACTGGGCCGAAAGCCCGATCACCGTCTGGATGCCGTCGTTATAGAGCAGATAGGCAGCCAGAAACAACAGC
>CAZYQJ010000251.1:0-7384 GCA_964649925.1 uncultured Litorilinea sp. | reverse complement strand
GCGACAAACAGAGCTTCCGGCAACGCCAGTTCGTCGCCTGGAGCCAACACCTGATTCAGGCCCCAATCGTTGAGCCCGCCGCTGACGCTCATCCAGCCGTTGAAGAGCCGATAGACGTGCAACTGCCAGTTGCCGGACCATGCCAACTCAAACACATAGGTGAGACCATCTCCTTGTAGGGCCACATAGGGGGACTGTTCAAAGCCGGTCTTGCCCGCCCGGCTCTCGAAAAGCAGCGCGCTTTGGGGCACACGGATGCGCTGCACCTGGGTTTCCGCGCCCCATGCACCGGCCAAATGGGTCACCTCTTGCACAGTAGGCGGCAACAGGACGGCAAAGCTTCCGGCATGGTGGATACGCAGCGGCGTATCTTCGCCTATATGGCGCAGCATGGTGCGCCGCCGCATACCGCCGTAGGTTTCATCCGCTTGCCAATGGTGCTCTGCCTGCAGGGGAGCGTTTTGCGCTTGCAGGCGTATGATCAGGTGATCCGGCTGGGGTTGTTGCCAATCCACGAGATCCCAACGTACTTGGCGATGATCCGGGCCGATCTGCACTGAGGACTCCAGTCGTGTGCGCCAAACATCGTCGTGGAAGGTTGCCAGGGTTGTAGCAAAGGTTGCCGGGTTCTCGCCATCAACCCTCTGAGCAGGTCCGAAGTAGGTGCAGACGAGATGACCTTCCACCAGTTGCAGACAGAGACGGTTCTCCTGCCAGGTTACAGTCCAGCTTTGGCTGGCGGCGCTAAAGCCTACGTTCATGCATCATCCTCGTTCCGCGTGCGGCGATTGATAAGTGCAGGCTCGCTCACTGCCCTCATCGCATGCCTGCCATCCGACGTTTTCTAGTCTTCTGGGGTCATCATCAATAAGGCTCGGTTGATTAGCTCTTCCAGTTGCACCATGTGCTGGCGCATGGCGTCTGCTGCGCCCTGAGGATCATGGTTACAGATGGCGTGATAAATTTCACGGTGCCATCGCTGCGCCGCACGTCTCTCCTGACCGCCGCCAATAATGGTGGTAAGGCGGCGGGCCTCGATGATGGGATCGGTCAGATACTTGGTGATCTGAATGAGAAAGCGATTCTCGGTGGAAGCGATCACGGCATTATGGAAGGCGACATCTGCCCGAATAAAGGTTTCAATGTCGTCAACACCCACTTCCATCTGTTGCAGCCACTGCTGGAGCAAACTGCGCTGTTTCGCGTCGGCGCGGCGTGCCGCCATGCCTGCCGATTCTACCTCCACCATCGTCCGCAGTTCCACCAATTCGCGGCTGATGGCGGGCAGGTTGCCACTCTCCACAAAAGCACGTAGGAGGAGCGGGTCAAAGAGGTTCCACTCACTACTGGGTTTGACATAGGTGCCAATGCCATGGCGCGTCTCGACAAGGCCCGCGGCACCCAGCCGGCGGATGGTCTCACGGATGACCGAACGACTGACACCGGTGATGCGCCCTAATTCGTGTTCGGACGGCAGAAAGGTGCCCGCTGAATACTTGCCGTCGATGATGGCTTTTGCCACAAGTTCAACGGCATAGCTGAGTTTGAGGACACCTTCACTGCGCCTCTCAACACTCTTCATGCGGGGTATGATGCCTTCCAGGTATTTACCATAAATGCGTGCATGTGAGAATCTCGAGATGCACGGCACCAAACACTGGATGCGTATAAAAGATATGTGCTATCGAAAACGAAGGGTCCGGGAATTGAATGAGAGGGAAGCTTTCCCGTTACTAAAATAGCATGTCAGACAACCTGTTGTCAACCGGATTTTGCTTGGGGCCAGGGCTTCACAATTGCAACAGTGGACAGGCCGCGCTCTGCCACGCTGCGGTTGCTCGCCAATCTCAAAATAGCAGGCCGCGCAGCGGGGTCTGATCCTAAAAGGCATTACGCGGGTCAGGCAGATCCAGCCCCGCGAGTGAAGTTAAGTTGCACGCTCCCATAATCGGATCGCCAGACGGCTTGGGTGGGGATGTACTGGCACACCACGAGACCAGCGTCGTCGGCATAGTAGACGCTGCTGTTATGGACTGTGTGTGCCTGCATATGGGCGTCAGGCGAGATGAAGCGGCCCGCTGATGGGTCATATCGCGCCCCGTAACACAGCAAGCCGGTGTCGCCGAGATGCTGACCGGTATAGTTCTGCTCGAAGCTGAACTCCACGCCGCTGCGCTTGACCCCGTACGCCCGGTAGCAGTGGCTGGCGGTGATGCTCGTCCCCTAGATGCCCAGGAAGAAGCAAGAGACGGATCCCGCCAGCCGTTGGTGTGCAAAAGGCTGGGACAAACGCGGCCAAGGCTACGGATGTATCGGTTGGGTACGCGTATCTTCACACGATAGGGGTGGTGCAACTTAGCATGGAGCGTGACGATGATGGCAAACAAACAACTCGCAACCTATCTGAACAATCACCTGGCCGCTTCCCGTACAGTCCTCGATCTGCTGGCCTCACTCGAAGCGGACGCATCCAACCTGGACGCAGCCCACCTGGCGGGGGCGTTGCGCGCGGAAATCGAGGCTGAGCAGCACACGGTGGAAGCGCTTATGGAGCGTCTGGACATCCCCAAGCACCTGCCCAGTCAGGCGGCGGGGTGGCTGGCCGAAAAGGCGGCGCAGGTGAAGCTACGCCTGGATGACGCGTCTGAAGGTCCCCTCCACCTGCTCGAATCTTGGGAGGTGGTCCTCGTCGGCCTGGAAGGCAAGCGGGGGCTGTGGCATGCCTTAGCGGCGGCTGGCGTGCCTGGGCTGGACGAAGGGGAGTATGAGCGACTGGCGCAGCGTTCACAAGCGCAGCAGCAACGTGTGGAGAGCCTGCGGCTGGCGGCCGCCAAGGCGGCATTCGCCACCTAGGGGGCGACACCGGCTAGAATCGCGAGGAAGAAATCCATGATACCGTATATTTGCGTCACCTGTGGTACCCAGTTTGCCGCGACGGATACGCCGCCCGCGCAGTGCCCCATCTGTATGGACCCGCGCCAGTATGTGGGGTGGCAGGGTCAACAGTGGACTACGCTTGCTGCGCTGCAGGCCGATCATCGCAATGAGATCAGGGCTTTGGAACCTAATCTGATCGGTATCGGCACGCAGCCCACCTTTGCCATCGGCCAGCGTGCCCTGCTGGTCCAGACGCCTGCGGGCAATCTCCTCTGGGACTGTATCAGCCTGATCGATGACGCCACCGTCGCCGACGTGCGCGAAGCGGGCGGGATCGCAGCCATCGCCATCTCGCACCCACACTACTATTCGTGCATGGTGGAGTGGAGCCGGGCCTTTGACGCACCTATCTACCTCCATGCCGACGACCGCAGCCATGTGATGCGTCCCGACCCGGCCATCATTTACTGGCAGGGCGAGACGCAACCTCTTTTTGGCGGGTTGACACTGATCCGATGCGGCGGCCATTTTGCAGGCGGCACGGTGGCGCACTGGCCCGCCGGTGCGGAAGGCCGCGGCGCGCTCCTGGTGGGGGACATTCTGACGGTCGTCTCCGACCGGCGCTATGTCAGCTTCATGTACAGCTACCCCAACCTGATCCCATTGTCGGCCGAGCAGGTGCGCCGCCTTGTGGCCGCCGTGGAACCGTTCGCCTTTGACCGGCTCTACGGCGCGTGGTGGGAGCGCGTGGTCATGGCCGATGGCAAGGCCGCGGTACAGCGATCGGCGGAACGCTATATGCGCGCCCTGACCGGCGAATTCCCCGCATAAGGTCCTAGCCAGAGGAGGCTGTTGTATTTTTTGTACCTGTGTGAGAGGATCCTTCTCGTAGGCTCAAGCGCCCCGCGTTTCTGTATGAACAAAATGACAACAGCGTGATTCAAAGCTCAACAACACAACAGACAAGGAGGGGTAGGTCTATGCTAGCGCAAGTTGACCAAAATCAGCGGCAACCCGGCTGGCGAATTGGCCTCATGCGCCTGGTTCTATCTGCTGTTCTGGCAGCCGTGATTGTGCTTGCACACGCCAGCCAGGCGGCGGCAGGTCAGACGCTGATCAACGGCAGTTTTGAGGGTGGCTTTGTCAACCAACCACATTGTCGTTGGCGTAATGACGGGGATGAGCCACAGGTCGGTGCAGGATGGCGTTGCTTTACCAACCAGGGGGCAGCCCGCTATGGCTTCTATGCCGATACCTGGTCGCCTGTGGTCGCCGATGGCGCCTATAGCCAACTGATCGAGATCAATACATGGGGGCTGGAAAACGGCGACAATGACCGCTATGCCGGGATCTACCAGACCGTGCCTACGGTGCCAGGGGCTGTGTACCGGTTCTCGCTGCGCGGCATGATCCGGACGACCAACCTGGACGGGGATCCGTGGCGCTACCGGGTGCAGGTGGGGTATCTGCACGGGCCTATGAGCGACTGGCGCAAGGTACAGAACTGGACGGACGTGGGCTGGGACACCTACTACCCGCGCACTGAGCCGGGCGCATTTAGCGACTATCAGACGACGTTGAGGGCGCAGCATGAACAGATCACCCTCTTTATTCGCGTCTGGAAGAAGTGGGGGCTGACCGACGAGGAAGTCGATGTCAATTTGGACGCGATCACGCTGGTAAAAGTGGGTGGCCCACCCCCTAGCAAGAAATAAGCGCCGCGGGTGACTGTGCGGGAGCGCTTCTAGCTAGAGATGGTCGGGGTTGCCGCCGGAGATGCCTCACTCAGCCAAACCCAGGTGTGACGGTTCGTGCAGGAGATCGCGGTTGAGCATTGACGGCTGCAGCTAGAAAGATGCGCTCACTTGCAGAGAGTGGGAGCGCATCTTTCTGGTTGAGCGGGACCAACATGGCGGCCAATTCATAGCTATCGATGTGGCGCGCACCTGCCACATACTGCTTTGGCCGCGCCCGGTAGATCAGTTGGAGAAAGTCGGGATAAGGATAGGGATATCCCGGCGGCTTGGGCGTGAGGTGATGAAAGTGCTTGAAGCCCAGCAGTGAAGGTGAATCGATCTGCCAGCCTGTCTCTTCGAGCACTTCGCGGCGTAGCGTTTGTTCAAGTGTTTCGCCGGGTTCACGCCTGCCGCCGGGCATGATATGAATGCTGTCCGGGTCGCGCACGACCAGCAAGCGCCGCCCATCACAGACAATAGCGCGCACGCTGATGATCAATGCATCGGGAGGCATATCCACACACAAATAGCTGGCGACCTGAAATTGATGTGGTCCCCAGACCGCCACTTCCTCGCTGTGGGGCTGGTAGCGTGCTAGAAAGGCTGCAAGTGCATCCATAATCCCTTGTCGGTCGTGACGACCACTGTCATCTGCCAGCTGTCCCTAAACAAGGGGAGCGCGGCCTGCCAAATGGTCGGTGTTATCCCTTCACTGCACCGGCCACCATGAGGCTCACGACAAAGCGCTGCAAGAAAGCAAAGATCAGGAGGGCGGGCATCATGGCAACGACAGCCGCTGCGGCCAGCAGATGCGCGGTGAGTTCCCCTTCGGTCTGTGCGGTTTGGAAATAGAGGATGCCAACCGACACGGGAAAGAGACTCGACTCTGACAGCAGAATGTAGGGGACGATGAATTGGGACCAGGATGAAATGACATTGAAGACCATGGCCGCGAAGACGCCCGGCGCAGCGAGGGGCAGGATTACCAGCAGGAGGGACTGCACCCGTCCGCAGCCGTCAATGCGCGCGGCGTCGTCAAGCTCAATTGGAATTGAATCGAAAAAGCCTTTTAGGAGCCACACTGTAAACGGGATCTGCACCGTGATAAACACCAAGATGACCGAGAGGTGCGTATCTAGCAAGCCGAGCCGGTTGAAGTAGCGGTACAGGGGGATGGCGACCACCAGCGGCGAGATCATCTGGAAGGTCAGGAGTGCAAAGAGGCTGGCGGTGCGTCCGCGAAAGCGGAAGCGCGAATAGGCAAAGGCGGATGGTACCGAAATCAGCAGCCCACCGAGTACCGCGAAAAAGGTAAGCTTGGCGGAGTTGAAGAGGTATTGGGGGATGGGCGTCCCCTGCCAGATGTGTACGTAGTTCTCCCAGGCGAAGGTTTCTGGGATCAGCCGCGGGGGATACGCCAGCACTTCGGGCCGAGTCTTGAGGGAGAGCGAAATCACCCACAAGAGCGGCCCAAGAAAGACGATCAGGATTACAACATAGGCCGCATAGAGCAGGATGCTGACAAGATCGATTCTGCGCTGGCGGCGTACCTGCAGGGCTGCTTCGGATGGAGCCTGATCCGCCGGACTCTCTAGCGTGGTGGGTGTGGCAGTCGAATCCATGGTCAGTCCCCCTCAAAACGAATCGACCGGAAATAGATCAGCGTCATGACCAGGTTAATGAGCAGGAGCGTGACGGCCATCCCTGCACCGCGGCCTAGCTGGAAGAACTGGAATACTTGGGTGTGGGTGTTGATGGTCAGGACTTCGGTCCGGCGCGCCGGGCCGCCGCCGGTCAGCGCCAGGATCATGTCGAAGGCGTTGAAGGTGTAGATCGAGATCAGCACCAGGTTGATGAAGAGCACGGGGCGAAGTTGGGGGAGGGTGATATAGCGGAAGGACTGGAACGCTCCGGCGCCGTCCACGCGCGCTGCTTCATACAACTCTTGGGGGATGCGCTGCAACCCTGCGTACTGCAAGAGCATGGAAAAGGCCGTGCCATGCCAGATATTGACGACGATCACCGATATCAGGGCGTAGTTGGGATCAATCAGGAAGGGGATACTCTCGCCCCCCAATGAGCGGATAAAGTAATTGATGATGCCGTAATTAGAGGTCGTCAGCAGCGTGCGCCACAGAATGCCCGTGATGACGCCGGGGATGATCCAGGCGGCGAGCACGACCGTGCGCACAAAGGTGGTCCCGATCAGCCGCCGCTGGTCGCCTGCCTGGAAGACCAATGCAATCAGCAGGCCAAAGAGGAGTTGGAAGACCACGTTGCTAAAGGCGAAGATGATGGTGATGCGCAGGCTGTGGATGGTTCGGGGGTCGATCAACAGGCGCCGATAGGAGTCGAATGTGTAATTGTAGGTTTCACGAATCAGAGAGGCATCGGTAAAGCTCAGCCGGATGACGTCCAGGAGGGGGTAGAGATAGAACGAACCCAGAAATACGACCATCGGCAGCAACCAGAGCAGAAAATTCTCTCCGGAAAACCAGGTGCGTGGTCGACGCAGTTCACTCTGCATAGTCTATGGCCTTGTGCTCCTACTGCTATTGAGTCGATGGCAAGGTCGTGGTGACAGCTTGCGGGACGCATGAAACATGCGGGGGCAGCCAAAGCTGCCCCCGCTCCGCCTGGAACGAGTTATTGCGTCTCAATCTGCACATAGCTCCAGGCGTCATCTACCGCTTGTTCAGGGGTCGAGATGCCCAGTACCACCTCTTGGAAGGCGTTTTGAATGGCTTCGCTGATGATGGGGTACGCTTCGA
>CAZYQJ010000250.1:0-7396 GCA_964649925.1 uncultured Litorilinea sp. | reverse complement strand
CTGGACTATTTCAAGTCCAAGGGCCATGAAGTCGTGGCGAGCAGCAGCCTTGTCCCTGCCAACGACCCCACGCTCATGTTTACCAACGCAGGCATGGTCCAATTTAAAGATGTCTTTCTGGGGGTGGAACAACGTCCCTACCGCCGCGCCGCCACCAGCCAGAAGTGTTTACGCGTCAGCGGCAAGCACAACGACCTCGACAACGTCGGCCCCAGCCCGCGCCACCATACCTTCTTCGAGATGTTGGGCAACTTCTCGTTTGGCGACTATTTCAAGCGTGAAGCCATCACCTATGCGTGGGACCTGCTCGTCAACCACTGGCAGTTGCCCCTGGAGCGGCTCTGGTTCTCGGTCTATGAAGACGACGACGAGGCCGAACGTCTCTGGATCGAGACCGGCGCGCCGCCTGACCGTGTGCTGCGCTTTGGCAAAAAGGACAACTGGTGGTCAATGGGCGACACCGGCCCCTGCGGCCCCAACTCCGAAATCCACTTCTATTGGGGCGACCTGGCGAAGCAGACCGCCGAGGGCGTCAACAAGGACGACGAATATCTGGAGATCTGGAACCTGGTCTTTATGCAGTATGACCAGAAGGCGAACGGCGAATTGCTGCCGCTGCCCGCGCCCGGCGTGGACACTGGCGCAGGCCTGGAACGCATCGCCAGCATCCTCCAGGGGACAGACAACGACTATGACACCGACGCCTTTGCGCCCATCATGGACCGCATCCAGAGTTTGCTGGGAGCGGATGCGGCGCACCGCGCCGAACACCTCTTCCGCTATCGCGCAGTGGCCGATCACAGCCGCGCCATCACCTTCTTGATTGCGGATGGTGTACTGCCCGGCAACGAGGGACGCAGCTATGTGCTGCGTATGATCCTACGCCGTGCCGCCCGCTTTGGCAAGTTGCTCGGATTTGACCAGCCCTTTCTGGCGAAGGTGGCTGAGACCGTCATCGACGAGATGGGCGGCCACTATACCGACCTGCCGCAAAAGCGTTCCTTTATCCTCCAGACCATCACCGACGAGGAAGAACGCTTCCAGCGCACGCTTACCACCGGGCTGGCCCTGCTCGATACCGTGATGGACCGGCTGGCGGACGAGCAAAAGACCGTCATCCCAGGCGACGAGGCCTTTTTCCTGTGGGACACCTATGGCTTCCCCATCGACCTGACGCGCGATGTGGCGATGGACCGCGGCTTCACAGTGGACGAGGCGGGTTTTCAGGTGCGGCTGGCCGAACAAAAGGAAAAGAGCCGCGCCACCGTCCAGGACAAGACGTTGCAGGATGTGGGCGTCTATGCGCGGCTGCTCTCGCAACTGCAGTCAGCAGGCACGGTCAAGGCGACGGGCGTCGAACATCGCATCTATGAGAACCTGGCCGAACTCGACACCGTGGTGGCGGGCATCATCCGCAACGGCGAAGTCGTGCAGGAGGCGCACGCCGGAGACGAGGTCGAGGTCGTGCTGCCCGAAACGCCTTTCTATGTCGAGAGCGGCGGCCAGGTCAGCGACACGGGCGAACTCTACTATTTCCCGGAAGACACCGAACAGCCCGTCTTTGTGGTCGAGGTGAGTGACACGCGGCGGCGCATCCCCGGGCTGATCGTGCATATTGGCAAAGTCACCCAGGGTACGGTATGCGTAGGCGACCCGGTCACGGCCAGCATCGATACCGAGCGGCGTTGGGACATCATGCGCAACCACACCGCCACCCATGTGCTGCACGCCGTCCTGCGCGAGCAGTTGGGCGCGCATGTGCATCAGGCCGGTTCACTGGTAGAACCCAACCGGCTGCGCTTTGACTTTACCCACGGCCAGGGAGTACGCAAGGAAGAACTGGCAGCGATCGAACGCCGCGCCAACGAGATCATCCTGGCGAACTATGACGTCAAGACGCGGTGGACGAGCTACCAGCGTGCCGTACAAGAGGGGGCGATGGCGCTCTTTGGCGAGAAGTACGGCGATGAGGTGCGTGTGGTCAGCTTCGGCGACGTGGACGACGAGGGCCGCAGCCTGAGCATGGAGCTTTGCGGCGGCACGCATGTGGACAGCACCGCCGAGATCGGCGAGTTCCGCGTGGTCAGCGAGGGCAGTGTGGCCGCGGGTGTGCGCCGCATCGAAGTGCTGACGGGCCGCGCCGCTCAAGCCTTCACTGAACAACGGCTGCACACGCTCGAACGCGTGGCCGAGACGCTGCATGCCAAGCCCGACGACGTGGAACGCGCCGCGCAGGCGTTGCAGGAACAAAACCAGCAGCTACAGCGTGAGGTGGCGCAGCTGCGCCAACGGCTGGCGCAGCAGGACACCAACGCCCTTCTGGATCAGGCGGTACAGGTCAACGGCATCAAGGTGCTGGCCGTCCCGGTCGAGGCGGCGGACGCCGACACGCTGCGCCAGATGACCGACTGGCTGCGCGACCGGCTGGGCAGCAGCGTCGTCGTGGTGGGCGCAGTCTTGAACGAGAAGCCGCAACTCGTCGCCGCGGTGACGCCCGACCTGGTGCAGCGCGGGGTTCATGCGGGCAACTTGGTGCGTGACGCAGCCAAGATCATGGGCGGTGGCGGCGGTGGTCGCCCCGACCTGGCACAGGCAGGCGGCAAGGATGCCTCTAAGCTGGCCGATGCGCTGGCTGCCGTGCGCGCCCTGGTCGAAAAGCGTCTGGAGAGTTGATCGGAGGGGAGGCCGCCGCGCTGGATAATTCCCGCGGTTACAGCCTCCCCTTCATAGGTTGCCATGGTCGAAATCATCCCTGTATCACCCCAGGCGAATGTAGAAGCGATCCGCCGCCAACTGGCGCGTGGACGCAGCAATCACGTTGCCCTGGTTCTCCCCGAAGATTGGCTGGAACTGGACAACTTGGCCCGTCTGCGCCTCTTGCAGCGTCAAGTCATGATCCAACGCCGCCATCTCGCCCTCATCACCCAACATGAGGCCACCCGCAAAGCCGCCTTCACGCTGGGCATCCCGGTCTTTTCCCGCGCAGAAGACGCCCAACGCGGACGCTGGCGCATGTCCCCTGACCTGCCCTTAGTGGACCCGCGCAAGCCCGAAGCCGGGCTGCCGGACCCACCCCCCTGGCGGCGACCGGAGATCGTGGCGCGCAGCGCCCGCCCCAGCCAGCGGCAGGCTCGCCAGCGGCGCATCCGGCTGGGGGAGCGACATCACCGCCAGCTTCCCTTCTGGCTGCGGGTCATGGGCTATGCGGCGATGGGCACGGCCCTGGTGGTGATGCTGGTCTTTTTCACCTTTTATGTGCTGCCCGCGGCCACCATCACCATTGCGCCGGGCCGCGAGCCGATCCGCGTGACCGTCAACTTGACCGCAGACGGCAATCTCGACGTGGTAGACCCGGAATCCAACATCCTACCCGCACGCTTTGTCGAAACCACACTCGAAGAGACGGGCACGATTGCCACCACCGGCCTGCAGCAGCGGGCCAGCGAGCGCGCCACCGGCACGGTGATCTTTACTAACCTCGGGTCCGCCGGGGTGGAGATCCCCGCGGGCACGCAGGTCAACACCAGCACCGGGTCGCCTGTGACGTTCCGCACCACGACCAATGCCTTTCTCGAAGGCGGGGTAGGCAACCGCACCACTGTGCCGATTGAGGCAGTGGAACCCGGCGTAGAAGGCAATGTGCGCGCCAACACGATCAACTCCGTCAGCGGCGCGCTGCGCTTTCGCGCCCGCGTCAGCAACCCGAACGCAACCGCCGGGGGCGGGTCCGCGCTGGCCGCCGTGGTGACGCAACAGGACAGAGACAACCTGCTCGCCCAGGTGCAGGCCAGCCTGGAGCAAAAGGCCTATGAGGCGCTGCAAGCCGAACTGCAGGATGGCGAATGGCTGCCGCCCGAATCGATCCAGACCTTTACCATAGCGCAGGCCTTTGACAAGTTCAACGACGACGTGGGCGACGAACTTTCCTTAACGCTGCGCGTGCTGGCGCAGGGGACGGCGCTCAACCAGACCCAGACCAATGAGGCTATGTTGGGCGCGCTGCGCCGCTCGATCCCTGAGCGGGGGATGCTCGTCGCCGACAGCGTGACCTTCCAGCGCGAGCCGGGGGCTGAGGCGATAGGCCGCCAAGTCCAGTTCACCATGACCGCACTGGCCGATTATGTCGTTCCGATTGACCCGGTGGAGGTCAAGAATGTGGTCGTAGGGCTGTCGCCCGAAGAGGCCGCAGCCACGGTGGCGGCGCGCTGGCCGCTGGCCAAACCGCCCGAAATCTACCACGACCCCCAGTGGATGGCGACCCTGCCGATCTTTCGCAACCGCATTCAGGTGCGCGTCGAGTATGTGGACAGCCTCGACAGCGTGGCAGCCCCCTGATGGCCGGGGCGCAGCCATCCTTTACGCTGCCTGAACAGGGCAAACTGCTGGCGCTCGACGTGGGGCTGGCGCGCATCGGCATCGCGGTCTGTGACCCGCTGCGCCTGGCGGCCCGCCCGCTGGCGCGGCTGGAACGCACCAGCCGCCGCGCTGATTTTGCCTATCTGGCCCGCCTGGTCGAGAGCGAGGGGGTGGTTGCCGTGGTCTGCGGGCTGCCGCTCAACATGGACGGCAGCGAAGGCGACCAGGCGCGCACCACACGCAAATGGGCGGATCGGCTGGCCCACGCCCTGCGCACGCTGCTGGGACGTCCCGTCCCGGTCATCCTCTGGGATGAACGGCTGAGTACCTTTACCGCCCAGCAGATCATGGCCGAACAGGGGCTGGCAGTGGATGAGGATTCGGCAGCTGCTGCTGTGATCTTGCAGGGCTTTTTGGACGCCACCCGCCGTGGTGCGCCCATCGATGAGGTGATCCTGCTGCCGTCCAAAGCGGCGGCGGATGCGTGATAGACGTGGAGAGACGACAAAACGCACGATGGCTGTAAGAGAAACCGTCAACCAACGCCGCCAACTGGTTCTGGCGCGGCGCGCCGCCCACCAACCGCCCCCCTTTGACTGGCGGCAGTTAACCAATCCCGAGCATCTTGTCACCAACCTGGTGCGGCTGGGCTTTTTGCTGATGGTGGTCGGCGTGCTGGTGGGGATGTGGATCGTCTCCAGCGCCCACCTGACCGAACAATTTTTGGGTGCGCCCACCGAGACCGAAGGGCTGATCGACCCCACCCGCGGCGAAAACGCCCTCACCCCCGAAAACATCGAACGCCAGATTTTGGCGTTGACCCTGCGTCTGCGCCAGGAAGACCTCAACATCGTGGCTGGGGCCAACCCGCGCCCGCGCCCCTTTGTCATCAATCCCGGCGAACCGGCGCGCTTTATCGCGGCGCGGCTGGCCTCCGCAGGCTTTATCGTGGACGCCGACCTCTTTAACCTCTACATCCGCGTCACCGGGCTGGAACGGCATATCGAGGCCGGAAACTTCATGCTGGCCGAGACCATGACCATCCCCGAAATTGCCGAGTCATTGCAGAACGCACTCTTCGAAGAGGATTTGGTCACCATCCCCGAAGGGTTCCGCGCCGAGGAGATCGCCGAGCGGCTGGCGGAGAAGAACATCATCGAGCCGGACCGCTTCCTGGCCGCAGTCCGCAACCCGCGCAGCCTGTCGATCTTTGAGGATTACGACTTCCTCCAAGAACTGCCCCCCGATGCCACGCTGGAGGGCTATCTCTTCCCGGACACCTACCGGTTGCCGGTGCTGGCGAGTTCACCTGAGATCGTGATTGCGCCTTTCCTCAACAACTTCGAGGCCAAGGTGGGCAGCGACGGATTGGTGGGCGGCGCTAGCGGGATGAGCGGTCGCAACCTGGTCACTCTTGCCAGCATCGTGGAACGCGAAGTGGTACAGGCCGATGAACGACCGCTGATCGCCAGCGTCTATCTCAACCGGCTCAACGGCACCTGCACGGCAGATGTGGGCGGCAACTACCTGCAGGCCGACCCCACGGTCCAATATGCGCGCGGCACCGTGGGCAACTGGTGGTGGAAGCCGGAACGCATCGAAGAATACGCGACCGTGAGCAGCCCCTACAACACCTATCTCAACCCGGGCCTGCCGCCTGGCCCCATCGCCAGCCCAGGGCTGGATGCCATCGAGGCCACACGCAGCCCGGCCACTACCGCCTACTGCTTCTTCCTGGCAACGGGCGACGATGGACGGCATGTCTTTGCACAAACGCTGGCCGAACACCAGCAGAACTTGCAGATTTACGGCTACCAATAACGGTCACCCGGCCTTAACCGCTCGCTTGCATGTCTTGGCAAGCCGATCCCCCAGGCGCGGGCTGTGCGTCTGGGGGATTTTGTTTGTGACGCTGCTGGTTCTGAGCGGATGTCGCCCCATTCCCCCCATTGCCAAGGTCGGGCTGCTGGCGCCCTTCGAGGGGTTGTACCGGGAAAGCGGCTATGCAGCGCTGGACGCCCTGCGCGCGGCGTTGGCCGAATGTGCGCCGCGCGAGATGGCGTTGGTCCCCCTGGCCCTGGACAGCGGGTCCAGCCCTGAACAGGCGCGCCGCGCCGCCGCCAAACTGGCGTTGGACCCGGCGCTGGCTGCGGTGATCGGCCCGCTCGATCTGGCAAGCGCAGCCGCTGCCGCCGATGTCCTGGAGGCACAGAACCTGCCCTGGATCGTCCCCGCGCTGGTGTCACCGGACGGCGGGTATGCATCGCCATCCACCGCGGCCAGCGTGGGCGCGCTGGTAGAAGCGGCGGCACAGTCCCAGCCCGCGCCCGCCCGGCTGCTGGTCGTGGGGCTGCCGCCCGCCTGGCAGGACACAGGGGCGGCAGGCCGCACGGACGCAATGCCGCTGCTGCCGGTGGAGTCAACAGCTGCCCTTTTGGACGCGATCCAGCCCGGCGACGGGGTGTTGTGGCTGGGCGCGGCGGATGAAGCGGCGGAGGTGCAGAACCAGCTTGCTGCAGCGGGCCGCACCGTTACGATCTGGCTTGGCCCTGCGGTTGCGGGGACGGTCTTTGCCGCCCACGCTACGCCCACGCCGGGCGTGTATAGGTTTGTGTGGCAGGGCGCGGCGAATACGCCCGCACCCTATATCCCGTCCGATGCGTATATAGAGAGTATGACTGTCTATTGGGCTGCTTGTGCGGCCCTGGCCGCTCTCGAAACCGGCACGCTTCCTGATCAGCCCCTGTGGCAACTCCACACCTATCGGCTAGACGCAGACGGTACGTGGGCGGCTTTGGATTGACGTGCCTTTTTTTGTGAGATCGACTCCCGTTGCGTTGAACCTAATCTTTGCATTGAACGTGGTATGAAGCGGTATCATACAAGACAAAGTAGATGTCATGGGGTAGAGGTCACGCTGCGATTGCGTTGAGGTATTGACCTAATGCGAGTTTTAGCTTTATCTTGGGAATATCCGCCCTATGTGGTCGGCGGGATGGGCAAACATGTGGCCGGGTTGGTTCCCCAGTTGGGGGGCATC
>CAZYQJ010000249.1:6317-7406 GCA_964649925.1 uncultured Litorilinea sp. | reverse complement strand
TCAAGACGCTGGTAGCCAATGGTATTGCTGGCCTTTCTTACGACAAGGTGTCGGTGGTGCCAGTCGTCTCTGCTATTCCCGACAAAGTGGACACGCTGCCGCAGCCGGTAATGGGCTCATTGCTGGGAATCGCGATGCCCGCGTCCAGCGTGTCCCGCGTCGGTTGGATCATCGGCCTGTTGAGCGTGGCAGTGATCGGACTTGCCGCTACGGTGGGCTGGCTGGTCTTGCGCCAGCGGCGCCAGCATCCCTACTCATTGACGACAGCGCCATGAGACAGAGCCACGAACATGACATGACCATGAATAGTGCCTCTAAACGCGCTAGCGAATCGACCTCACCGGTCTTGAATGCCGAGCCTGATATCGAGCCACCGGTACGGGTTGCTCTCGACCACTGGGTCGACTGCCTGGATGGCATTGCCAGCGATGCGCTGCTGCGCCGCTGGTGCACTCAGCCACGCTTTCGTCAGCGCCTGCTCGCCCGCCTGCAGCGCCGTCACCAACTCGCCCCTATTGCTGAGCCGCTAACGGATGCCGCCGACCCGGCGCTCTGTCAGTTGGACTGCGATGATGTCATTGCCTGTGCCCGTGCCGCTGGGGTGATCCTTCACGCCCATGCCTTTGTACGCGAAATTCATGCCCCACGAGTCGCGGCACTCAAACAGCGCTTCGGTGCCAAGCTCTACTCCCTGGCGCTGACCTACCGTGATCGCGGCAGCGCTGAGTTCTGCGCTGAGGGCGATCTCGATGCGCTGGAGGCCGCCGTTGAGCAGGATGGCCAATACTGCCTGGAGCGGTGGTGGCAAGCGCAAACGGTGGAGCTGCGTGCCTGGCTACGGCTGGGCTGGGCTGGCCAGTTCGAGGAGCCGGAAACGACCATAACGGACGCTGCTGCTGTTGATATTGCCCGCTTGGCCGCTACACACGGCCTCTTCCAGGCCGACGATGAAGAGCGAGCCGAGATATGAATCCACTACCGCCTCGCCCTGGTAAGGTCATCCTGCGCGCCGCAGAGGCCAACGCCTGGATCGATGGCTACGCCTTTCTCGAGCGGGCGCGTCAGCGAGCCGATGAACAAGAAACCCTC
>CAZYQJ010000249.1:5009-6307 GCA_964649925.1 uncultured Litorilinea sp. | reverse complement strand
ATGGTGAAGCACGCGCCGCTGAGCTACTGGTGACTACCCAGCGTGACGTTAAACGTTATCTCGAAGGGCTCGGCCCCGAGCTAGCCGAACTGTCACTGACTCTGGTACGGCGTATTCTCGGCGAGTTCGACGATGTAGAGCTCATTACGCGCTGCGTACGCCATGCCCTGAGCGAGTGGCGCCATGAACACCTTATCCGTATTCGTGTTGCACCGCCGCTAGAGGCGCGAGTCGCCGAGTCTCTCGCCGCGTATACGCCCGCGACGACCGACTATCAGGTCGAGGCCGACGCTCAATTGGCGCCAGGTCAGTGTTTGCTGGTGAGCCCCATCGCGGTTATGGACATCGGCCTGGAGTCGCAGCTCGAAGCACTGCGGCGCGCTTTGCAGGATGATCGGGAGGGCCCATGAGTGAAAAGGCGTTCGAGGATCTGCTGCCGCGGCTTGGCGAACGTTTTGCCCAAGCGCAGACTCACCCCGTCAATGGCCGGGTACGCCGCATTCGCGGTTTGCTGGTTCACGCAAGCCTCGAAGGCGCCAGCATTGGTGAACTCTGCTACCTGCGCGATCCCGTCAGCGGTCGCCGCGTCGCCGCGGAGGTGATCGGCTTCGAAGAGGAGAGCGTCGTGCTCTCGCCAATTGGTGACCTCCAGGGGTTGTCGACCCACAGTGAGGTAATTGCCACTGGCAGGGCCCAGGGGGTGGCCGTGGGTGATGCCCTGCTCGGTCGCGTCATCAATCCACTCGGCGACTGGCTTGATGGTCGCGCTGCGCCAGCGCCCGGCTCGCTGTGCCATTACCCCGTCCATGCCGAGCCTCCCGCGCCGCTGTCCCGTCAGTTGATTGAACAACCGCTGGCGCTTGGGGTGCGTGCTATCGATGGCCTCAATACCGTTGCCCGTGGTCAGCGCGTTGGGCTGTTCGGCGAAGCCGGTGTCGGTAAGTCATCGCTACTTTCGGCCATTGTCCGCGGCAGCAGTGCTGAGGTCGTGGTACTGGGGCTGGTCGGTGAGCGCGGCCGGGAAGTGCGCGAGTTGCTCGATGTGCAGTTGGGTGCCGACGCCCGCCAACGCACGGTATGCGTCGTGTCCACGTCGGATCGACCGGCGATCGAGCGTGCCCGCGCCGCCATGGTGGCGACCAGCGTGGCGGAATATTTCCGTGATCAGGGCCGCGATGTACTGCTGTTGGTGGACAGTCTTACCCGCTTCGCCCGCGCCCAGCGCGAGATCGGGCTGGCAGCCGGTGAACCGCCAACGCGCCGCGGCTACCCGCCTTCGCTGTTTGCGGCGTTGCCCC
>CAZYQJ010000249.1:305-4999 GCA_964649925.1 uncultured Litorilinea sp. | reverse complement strand
CGGGCGGGGCACGAGTGGGGCGTCGTGTCGATGTGTTGCGGCGGCGGCCTCGGTACCGGCACGTTGCTGCGTCGGGTTTGAGCGATGGCCGTTCACGATGGTTCCCGCCGAACAGGACCGCCGACGACGACTCGGGCGGCACCATCACGGCCATCTACACGGTGTTGACCGAGGGTGATGGCATGCTGGATCCGGTGGCTGAGGAGGCCCGTGCCATCCTTGACGGCCACATTGTACTGAGCGCCGATCTCGCCCGCCGTAACCACTTTCCCGCCATTGATATCCTCGCCAGCCGCAGCCGCTTGATGGAGAACGTTGCCAGCGCCGAGCATCGCCGTGATGCTGGCAAAATGCGTGAGCTGATGGCGCGCTATGGCGATGTCGAGCTGCTACTACAAGTGGGCGAATATCGGGAAGGCAGTGATGCCGCCACGGACGAGGCGATTCATAAGCGTGGCGAGATCGAGGCGTTCCTGCGCCAATCCCGCGACGACCACAGTGCGTTTGAAGACACCCTGAAACAGTTAAGGGAGGTCGTCCAATGACGTCGCAACGTCAGCTTGACCGGCTGATGCAGCTTCGGTGCCAGCGTACGCGTCTCGCCGAGGAAGCCCTGGCGGCAGAGCAGCGCAACTGTCGGGAGTTCGAGGCTCACTGCCAGACGCTCGGGCAGGCCCTGGAGCAACACCAATACCAAGCAGTTCAGCGCGAGCAGGCGCTATTCGAACAGGGTGAACAACGACCGCTGAACGCCGAGGATCTGGCCGGTTGGCAGCAAACACTTGCCGACGATGCCGCCCACCAGGAGGCATTGCTTGAGCAGCAGGCAAGCAGCATCCAGACCCTGCGGGCCGCTGAGCGAGAGCGCGAATCCCGCGCTACCGAATGGGCGCACCGGTTACGCGCCCAACGCGCGCTGGAACAACTCCAGACGTATCAGGGGCAGGCGCAGGCAATCGAGGCCGAGCGCCTAGCCGAACTGGAAATGGAAGAGAGCCGGATCGGCCGGGCAGGTGAGGTGTGACTGCCTTCAGCTCAACCGTTCGCGCGGAAGTGACGCCAGTGCCGCTAACCCTGACGCACTATGATGCCGAAACGCTAACACTGCATAACGCGCTGCATCGTTCTCGACAGCCGCTGACTTTCGGCTGGCATGGGCGTTCTGCCTTTTTGTACCTGCTGCCGGAAACGACCGATGTCGCCGCTGATATGTCCGTGGCGGTATGCCTCGGCGATGAGCATCTGACCCTGAGCGCCAGTTGGCGGACATTCGACCATCTCAGTGAGCACCCTGATCGCAGACGCTCTATGGAGGAGGTCGATGCGGAACTGGCTGCGATGTGGCTTGAGGCGGTGTGGTTGACATGGCTTGAACCGCTGGAGGCGACCCTGGGGGTCGGAATCCATGTGCAGCCCGCCGACCCGCAAGAGCGACCGGTAAATCCGATGCTCATCACCCTGGCCTTCGAGCTCGACGGCGACGTTCATCCGCTGCGCGTGGAGCTTGCGGCTGCTACTGCCAAACGCTTGTTGCCCTTATTTGATCGCTACTTCCCCGTGCAGCCTGCGATGGCGAAAAGCGTCATGGTGATGCTGAGATTAATGGCCGGGGCCCAGACATTGACCCTGGGGGAGTGGTGCAGCCTTCGCCCGGGCGATGTGGTTATGCTCGACTCATTCGCCACTAGCGAAGACCCCAGTGGTGCAGTGTTGAACGTTGGCGACCGGTTTGGCGTCGTTGTCAGCTTAAGCGCCGAGAGCGTGCACCTTAAAGGCCCGCTGGCCCCTCTCACTTTTTCCCAAGCGTCGAATCCATCATTCGAAGAGAACCCCATGAGCGAACCCCCTGTAGATCCCCCAAACCTGGATACT
Organism: uncultured Litorilinea sp.; assembly: GCA_964649925.1. Classification (GTDB taxonomy): domain Bacteria; phylum Chloroflexota; class Anaerolineae; order Caldilineales; family Caldilineaceae; genus QEUY01. The sequence goes on along the minus strand of CAZYQJ010000249.1, from coordinate 3,127 downwards.
CTGCCTGTGCGTCTGACCTGTGAAATGGGCAAACTGGAGATGTCGCTCGGCGAGCTGCGCGCGTTGGGCGAAGGCAGCGTACTGCCGATGCAGCGCCGACCTGAGCAGGCGGTTGACCTAATCGTCAACGGCCGCTGCATGGGGCATGGCCGCCTGGTGATGATCGGTGACGGTATCGGGGTGCAGATCGAGAGGCTCACGCTCGATGAAGGGCACGCCGGGGATGAGTGAATTTCAGCCTAACTTGATCGCCATCATCATTGTCGTTGCGACCATCGGCCTGGTGCCGTTGGCGGTGGTGACGATGACGGGCTTTCTCAAAATTGCCGTGGTGCTGTTCTTGATCCGTAACGCCCTCGGCGTGCAGCAGACGCCGCCTAACCTGGTGCTCTACGGCATTGCCCTGATTCTGACCGTCTACATCACCACGCCGCTGGTCGGCGATATGGTTCATCAGTTCGAGCAGCGACCTGCAGGGATGGGCAGTGTCGAGGAGATCAAGCAAACCGGAGAGGCGCTGCGTGGGCCCTTGCAGGACTACCTTTCCCGCTATGCCAGCGAACGCGAACGGGCCTTTTTCATCGATGCGACGCGCACGCTATGGTCGGAGGAAGCCCGCAGCGGTCTTCAGGACGATGACTTAGTGGTGCTTATTCCCGCCTTCGTGAGCTCGGAGCTGACCCGTGCTTTCGAGATCGGTTTCTTGCTCTATATCCCGTTTCTTGTGATCGACTTGATCGTCTCCAACGTGCTGATGGCAATGGGCATGATGATGGTCTCACCCACGTTAATATCCACGCCGCTTAAGATATTTTTGTTCGTGGCCGTGGATGGCTGGTCACGGCTGATGCACGGCTTGATTCTTAGCTATGGGGGAGGTTGAGATGAGCGATGATATCTTTCTCTCACTGATGCAGAACGCGCTATGGACGGCGCTGTTGGTGTCGGCGCCAGCACTGCTGGTGGCCATTGTAGTCGGTTTTGGGGTTGGGCTACTGCAAGCGTTGACGCAGATTCAGGATCAAACGCTGCCACAAGCCGTCAAGCTGGTTGCCGTGCTGCTGGTGCTGATCATCGCCGGGCCGCTACTGGCCGGGCCCGTCGTCAACATCACCGATCAGGTGTTGAATAACTTTCCAGCCTGGTCTCGTTGAGTCGGGCTGGCGTCGCTTATGCACTACGATGAATTCGCCCGCTTTCTGACCGACTTCGCTTATCCAATGATCGCGGCGGCGGCCGTCGGTGTGGCACGGGCGCTAGGCATGGTGCTGGTCACCCCAGCGTTCAATCGCCTGGGGCTGACCGGCATGATCCGTTCGGCAGTGGCGGTGACGATCTCGATTCCACTGATGCTGCCGCTGTTCGATGCCATGGTGAATGCCGAACAGCTATCAAGCTTCACCCTGACCGGTATGGTCATCAAGGAGTTGCTGATTGGCGTGGTGATTGGGTTGGTCTTTGGCGTTCCTTTCTGGGCCGCGGAGGTGGCTGGTGAACTGATCGATCTACAGCGCGGCTCAACCATGGCGCAGATACTCGATCCCATGGGCTCAACTGAGTCTGGCGTTACCGCGACGCTGCTGACCGTGACCTTGCTGGCGCTGTTTTTCATTACCGGCGGCTTCATGCTGCTGCTCGGCGGTTTTTATCGCAGCTACTCGTTGTGGCCAGCGGTGAATTTCACACCGCTGATGACCGAAGCGTCGGCGCTGGCGCTGCTTGGCCTACTCGACCAGGTCATGCAGATCGGTGTGTTGATGATTGCGCCACTGGTCATCGCGCTTCTGGTCGCGGATTTAATGCTCGCCTACCTCGCCCGCATGGCACCTAACCTGCACGTCTTTGACCTCTCACTGCCCATCAAGAACCTGTTGTTTGCATTCTTGATGCTGGTCTACGTCACTTTTCTGATCCCCTTTATGCTGGAGCACCTCGATGCCGCCAATCTCTATATGGAGCGCCTGGAAGCCATATTGGGCGTCATGGATTGAAAGCGGTAACACCTAGGGTGCGGGGATGCCCAGTCAAGAGGTTATCTAAGCAGCATCACAAAGTTGCCATTAGAGTGTCACGCAGTCTCTTCAGACTGGTTTTCCGACAGTGAAATTGGGCTTCTCGTTGCCTGCCCTATCAGCTTGCGCTAACCGTGGAGGAGTATTCGATGCGTGTCGATCCAAAAACCAACCCCAAAGCAGTACCACTCACCAGCGCCTTTGGAAATTTTGGCTTTGTCCTCGACCTGGCAAAAAAGGCGGGAGCGGGCAAAGATACTGTGGAAGCGGCCAAAACGCCGTTGATGCCGGGCAGCCAGGATTATGAGGACACGCTGAATTCACTCGCAGTGGATATGGCGGATGGCATCGATATCGACAAGCGCAAGGTGTCCGCCCTGAAGGGCGACGCGGCGGATAAATTCGAGGCGCTGGTCACTGCTGAGCTCAATGCGCAGCGCGCAGATGGCAAGAGCGCTGATCTGTCCAAGGCGATCGATAGCGCCAAGGACGCGCTGTTTGATCGCATCGGGCATGCCCTGGACAACGCCGACCGAAACGCCGACAAGGGCCTTAATGTCTTCGAGGGTTACTGGAAGCGCCATGGTGGCGAAGAGGCTGCGATCGACGCAGGCTATGACGCTTATGACGGCTTTCTGGCCGATACCACGCTGACCGACAACTCTAGCTACGAAGATAACCTCAATGCTCTCGCTTCCGGGTTGGCCGGCGGCACGCTGACCGATCAACGCAAGATACTGCACCTTGACTCCTCCGATACGCTGTCCCAGCTCTATAAGAATCTGATCAAGAGCAAGCTGGACGAAGGCG
>CAZYQJ010000249.1:0-295 GCA_964649925.1 uncultured Litorilinea sp. | reverse complement strand
GTCTCGAAAACGCTGGCGGCAAGAGTGTTGTCAACGTCTTCGACGGCTACTTCAAGCGTCACGGCGGGGAAGAGGATACCAAAACACTGGCTGAAGAGACTTATCTGGCCAATCGCGACGAAGATGACATCGCCTACGACGACACCCTAAATTCGCTTGCCAGCGACATGGCCGAAGGCATCGATATCGACGACCGCAAGGTGAGACCGCTGACAGGAGACGCCAGCGATCAGTTCAGCCAGCTAGTGGAGTACCAGCTTAACCAGCAGCGTGAGCGTGGCGATGCCCCAGATCT
>CAZYQJ010000248.1:0-7413 GCA_964649925.1 uncultured Litorilinea sp. | reverse complement strand
ACCCGCGCCGACAGCATCAGCGTGGACGCGCCGAGGGATGCGGTCAAGGCACTGGCCGCGGTGCGCGAGACGCGCGGGGCCTTTGTGACCGTAGACGATGCCGCGATCCTGGCGGCCATCCTGCCGCTGGCGCGGCTGGGCGCGGTCTTTGCCGAACCGGCGGGCGCGGCGGCATGGGCTGGGGTGCAGGCGGCTGTGCGTGAGGGGCTGGTCGGCCCGGATGATACCGTGGTGGTGATCAACACGGGCAGCGGTCTGAAGGATGTCCAAGCTGCCATGACGGCGACGGGCGAACCCACGGTGATCGCGCCCACCCTGGAGGCTGTGGCCGCGGCCCTGGATTTCTCCCTAAATTGACGCCCCTGCCGCGGCCATGTAGACTGCACTTAGCCGGTTGGCTTATCTGCGCCCTGGGCGCATTTTCCATCTATACATAGGAAATCTTAAATGCATCACTCGATTGTGCCTGGCCCTACCTATGCCGAAATGCGTGACCCCATGCTACTGCCCGCTGGGCTGCGCGACGCGGCGAACAAGGCGCGCCAGGATGAGATGAATCCACTCAACCTGTTTAATATCAACTGGAAGCGCACTGGCGACCAACTCGATACACTCGTGCTGCCCAAGGAATTGACCGGAGTGCAGGCGAATATCATCCTGCTGAGCGGGCGCAACTTCCCCAGCGGGAGCATGAAGGTCGGCCCTGCCTATGTGACGCTGGCCGAAGAGGAATCACTTCATGGGCTGCGCCCTGGCGACAAGACGGTGATCGGCCCCAGCACAGGCAATTTTGGGATCGGCACGGCGTACATTGGGCGGCTGAAGGGCTATGAAGCCGTGGTGGTGATGCCCGACAACATGAGTCTGGAACGCTATGAGCGCATCCGCAAGTATGGCGGGACACTCGATCTGACGCCCGGCACCGAGTCCGACGTGATCCTGACGCTGGAGCGGACGCACAGCGAGTATGTGAGCAAGCCGGACAAATATGTGGTGCTGGCACAGTTTGAACTGCTGCCCAACTATCGCTTTCATCGCTATGTGACCGGCAGCGCGGTGGTAGAGGCGGCAGCGGGAATCGGCAACGGCCAGGTTGCGGCCTTTGTCAGCGCGCCGGGCAGCGCGGGCACATTGGCCGCAGGCGACTATGTAAAGTCCCTCTGGCCCGACAGCAAGGTGGTGGCGTTGGAGCCGCGCGAGTGCCCCACGCTCTACTGCGGCGGGCAGGGGCAGCACCGCATCGAAGGGATTGGCGATAAGATGGTGACGCTGATCCACAACGTCTACAATACCGACCTGCTGATGTTGATCCACGATGAGGACACGGTGCGCGGGATGGCGGCGGTTCAGAACGGCACGCATATCCTGGTGGATCGGCTGGGCGTGCCGGGCGCGGCGGCGCAGAACCTGGTGGGCAAGCTAGGCCCAAGCTGCGTTTGCAACATCATCGGCGCGATCAAAACGGCCAAGTACCTGGGGCTGGGGCCGGAAGACAACGTGGTGACCATTGCCACCGATTCCTATGACCGCTATCCTTCGGTCAGCCGGGCCTTGTATGAGCGAACCGGCGGCGAGCCGGACGACGATACACTGGAGATGTGGGCCAAGAGCGCATTCTTGGGTGCAAGCCTGGGCGAGATCGTGGATCTGAACGTGCCGGGGCGACATGACCGGCTGCAACAGATGAAGGCAGACTTGTGGACTCGTTTTGGCTATGAAGCCGCACATGTCCAGCAGATGGCAGGGCAGGCATTTTGGGATGCGGAGTATGAGAAGATTCAGGAGATTGACCCGTTGATTGCCCAGGTGCGCGGCGCGCTGCCGTATTCATCCTGAGGGCAAAATGTGTTCGGCACATCAGAAAGTGCCGGTCGCCTGGCAAAAAAGTGCTGGTCATCTGAAGAGAAAGGACTTCTATGGAGATCGCTATCATGCTCGAAGGCCAGGACGGGCTGAACTGGCCGCGCTTTCAGCGCATCGCCCGCGCCGTGGAGGAACTCGGCTTTGCCGGGTTGTTCCGGTCCGACCATTTCACCAACGCGACGCCCCCTGATCTGGATTCGCTGGAATTGTGGGTGTCGTTCACCTGGCTGGCAAGCCATACCCAGCGCATCGCCTTTGGTTCGCTGGTCACGCCAGTTTCGTTTCGCGACCCGGTCTTTACAGCGCGCATGGCGAAGGATGTGGATGACCTGTCGGGCGGGCGCTTGGTGCTGGGTGTGGGCGCGGGCTGGCAGGAGCGGGAGCATACCAACTTCGGCTATGACCTGCTGGACGTGGATGGACGCTTTGCCCGCTTTGAGGAAGGGCTGGAGGTGATCACGCGTCTGCTGCGCAGCGACGAGCCGGTGAGTTTTTCGGGCGACTACTACCGGCTGCATGAGGCCATCTTGCTGCCGCGCCCGGCGCGACCCGGCGGCCCTCCGCTGCTGATTGGGGGCAACGGCGAGCGGCGCACGCTGCCGCTGGTGGTGCGCTATGCCGACGAATGGAACGGGGTGCTGATCCCGGCGGCGCGCTATGGCGAACTCAACCGCAAGCTCACTGCGCTGTTGGAAGAGGCAGGCCGCGACCCAGGCCAGGTGCGGCGGTCGTTGATGACCAACATTGTCTTTGGCCGCGACGATGCCGAAGTGAAAGCCAAACTCGATGGCCGCGATGCTGCCGATCTCCAAGGGCGCGGGGTGGTGGTAGGCACGGCGCACGCTGTACAGGACCAACTGGCGGCGATTGAGGAAGCGGGCGCGCAGCGCGTGATGCTGCAGTGGCTGGACCTGGACGACCTAGACCGGCTGGCAGCCCTAGCTGAGGCCGTACTACGCTAGAGGAACCTTGCGCCTAGTCAGGTGACCAGGTATCCCACCGGTCGAGTGGCCAGGAGGCGGACTCAGCGTTGGATTGTTGTACCGTGGGCCATGATGCGCTACGGTAGTGGTAGGAATCCATCCACATACGGCAGTTTGCGTAACGCTGGCAATTCGAACTGCCGCCATAGGAGAGAGGTGGTCCATGTATAATGTGATCTTGGTGCCGTTGGATGGTTCTAAACGGGCAGAGACGATTTTGCCCTATGTCGAGGAACTGGCAACCCTGCGGAAATCCACAGTGATTTTTTTGCAGGTGATTGAGCCCAGCGCGGCGATGGTCACGCCCTATGATATGGTTCCCTACTATGATGCCGAAATGTTTGAAAAGTGGGTGAACGAGGCCAAGACCTATCTGGCTGGAAAGCAAGGCGAACTCAAGGCCAAAGGGATCACGACCAAAGGTTTTGTCGAGCAAGGGCCGGTGGTGCGTACAGTCTTGGATGTGGCCGAACGTGAAAACGTCCACCTGATCGCGATGGCGAGCCACGGCCGCACAGGATTGGGGCGCGTCTTAAATGGCAGCGTGGCCGCCGGTGTGCTGCATCAGGCGGACAGGCCGCTGCTCCTGGTACGTGCATCCGACGTGTAGGAATATGCCGTTGGTAAAGCGTGGGGCGCAAGGGTGGTCGATCCATTCTTGCGCCCTGATTTTGTGTGGCGGCGCGCTGTGCAGCAGGCCTCACTGTTGAGGTGAATAAATCGATATGCAGTACATCTATGGGCCGATCCCATCTCGCCGGTTGGGCCAGTCGCTTGGGGTAGACCCGGTTCCGCTCAAGACGTGCGATTGGAATTGTATTTATTGCCAACTGGGCCGCAGTATGCCGATGGTGATCGAGCGTCGCGAGTATGTGCCGCGTGACGCGGTGCTGGCCGAGTTGCGCCAGACGTTGGCGGGTAATGTGGGGCCGATTGACTGGATCTCGTTCGTGGGATCCGGTGAGCCGACGCTGCACGCAGGGTTGGGCTGGATGATTCGGGCGGCCAAGGCGGAGAGTGATCTGCCGGTGGCAGTGATCACCAATGGGTCGTTGCTCTATCTGCCGGAGGTGCGCGAGGATCTATGCGCGGCGGATCTGGTGATGCCCACGCTGACGACGGCAGATGAGCAGGTGTACCGGCGCATTCACCGGCCCCACCCGCAGGCGAGCTTTGCGCGGCAGGTGGAAGGGTTAGCCGCGTTTCGCAAGGAATACAGCGGGCAGTTTTGGCTGGAAGTGATGCTGGTGCGGGGCATGAACGACGGCGCGGAGACGCTGGAAGGGCTGGCACGGCTGATCCGGTCGCTTGCGCCTGACCAGGTGCATCTGACGCTGCCCACACGCCCGCCTGCCGAGGAGGGGGTCGCGCCGCCCGACGATGACGGGATGATGCGCGCGGTGTCGATCCTGGGGCAGTGGGCGCATGTAGTCCACCCGAAAGGGGGTGCATTTGCGCTGCCGCCTGGTACGGAATTGGTGGATGGTATTGTGGACATTGTAGCGCGCCATCCCATGAGTGATGCCCAGGTGCGCGCCATGATCACGCAGTATGCGCCCGATAGGGTTGATGCCGTCCTGGCGCAGCTTGCCGCCGACGAGCGGGCGCTTGTACTCGAACGGTATGGGACTCAGTTCTGGATCAAGGCGGGTTCGGCCTTTGGCGGGAATGGAAAGCGGGCCAAACAGCCGGTGCGTGCGGCTGGGGGGTAACTGCGGGCGATTTCGGAAACTTTGCCCCTGACACAGCGTAGTGATCGGCAAGGAGGCTATCCAATGACGATTGACGGTGTGACAGTGAATGCAAGTGGGGCATCGTATTTGCTTTGGCCGGTGACAGCGCTTTGGCGGCTGCTGACCGGACTGGTGGCGTTGGTCGGGCGAGTGGTCGTCCTGGTGCTGGGCTTTTTGCTAGTCGTGGCGGGCGCGCTGTTGACCCTTACGGTCGTCGGCGCGGTGATCGGGATCCCACTGATATTAGTGGGGTTTTTGCTCATGGTTCGCAGCATTTTCTAACCAACCCTGGACGGCAAGAAAGGAATATGCGGCATGTGGCAGTTTATCCTGACATGGCTTGTGACCACGGTTAGCTTGTTGATGTTGTCCCGGCTGCAGGTAGTGGACTTGCAGGACACGGGGACAGCGTTGATCGCCGCCCTGGTGATGGGGCTGCTTAACGCCATCTTAGGGCCGGTGTTGCGCTTTTTCGCCTTCCCAATCAATTTTCTGACCTTTGGGTTGTTCTCGTTTGTCATCAGCGCATTCATCATCTGGTTGACCTCCGCGCTGGTCAGGGGCTTTGAAACGAGGGGCTGTCTCTCATCAATCCTCGCCGCAATCCTGCTGGCGATCCTAAATGGGATTCTGTTTTGGATTCTGGGTGTCGTGGGTCTGACGTAACCGGCTGGCGGGTTGCACCGTGATCCGCCAGTTGGATGGGGCAGCGCGCAGACAGCTTTGGCTGCTGGCGCTGCTGTTGATCTCCTATGTGGGGGCTGCTGTGCTGTATGTGCTGGTTGCGCCGGAGTTTGACGCAGCCAGCCTTGGCATGTCCGCAGGAACCGCCAGCCGCGGGGTGCTGGCAGCGGTCAACGCCGCGGCGATTGTCCTGATCTACGGGCCTGCGGCGTTGGCTGGTTGGTGGCTGGCGCGGCGTGTGCAACTCCCGGCGATTGCCGCTGTTGGGCTTACGCTGTGGCGTTGGGTGCGGGGGCCGCTGGCGGCAGGCGCAGTTACAGGGGTAGGGATGATCCTCGTTGAACAGGCGATGCAACGCCTGGCGGCTGCGCCGCCGATCCCGCACCCTGCGTTTCCTGGTTCGCTGCTTGCCTCTTACAGCGCGGCAGTGGGCGAGGAGATCATCTTTCGCCTCTTTTTGTTGAGCCTGTGGGCTGTGTTGTGGAGGCGGGCGCTGCGGCTGTTTCTGCCCCCGGAGCGCAGCCGCGCCTATGCGCTGGCGATTGCCAATGGGATCGCCGCGGTCACGTTTGCGCTGGCGCATCTCGGCAGCGCAATGGCCCTCTATGGCGTGACTTCACCCGCACAGTTGCCGGAGGTCACCCTGGTGGAACTGCTGGCACTCAACGGGCTTGTGGGCATTGTGGCAGGTAGCCACTTGATGCGCTACGGGCTGCTCGGCGCAGTGGGGGTGCATCTGGGGGCTGACTTGATCTGGCATGTGGCGTATGGGCTGATCGGTTGATGCCTGCCCTATCCGCCCGCAGTACCCTTCCATGTGGTTCGGGCGTATCCATTATGTGGGCCGTGTCTACACGTAACACGGGCTGGTGAATTCGGTTTGATTCTGTGTCCCGGTTTTCATGTCGGGATCGATTCTGATGCAATTTTGAGGAACATTCTCTGCGGGTAACTCGTCCGCTTAATAGGTGGTGTGTCTATGGCAGACCCTCTTTGGTGGTGGCTGCGTAACCCTGAACGTAGCCCTACATACGCCGCCTGCGCATGTTATCGAGTACAATTATCTGAGCAACAATATGCCGCAATTGCGGCCTCGCTGCAAAGGGGATGGACAATATGCACAGAAGAAGAATAATTCCCAGCATCCGTGACCGCGGCACTGCTGTCAGTGCGCGCGGCTGGCTGACTCTTGTGGTACTTGTGCTGGCGATGGCACTGCTTTCGGGCTGTGTGGTGCGGCCCATCGGCGCCCAAGAGCCGGGTGAAGCTGGCGAATCAACCGCAACCGTGGCGATTGCCCCGGTCTCCGGCGCGCCCGGCACGGAGATCTCGGTCTCTGGGGCGGGATGGTTGGAGAACGAAGTGGTCTACATCAACTTGGAGACCACGCCCGACGAGGAACCGATTGAAACCACGGTCGCCATCGCTACTGCGGACAGTGGGGGCCGTTTTAGCGCAAACTTTACCTACCCGTTGGACCCGATCTGGGCCGAGCCGGGGACGGTGGACGTGGTGGCTTACTCGTTGGAGTCCGGCGTACGGGCCACTGCGCCGTTTGAGGTGACCGAGCCGGAGCCCGGTGCAACGCCGCCAACCGCAACCCCCACGCCGACGGCGACCCCCACATCGGCCAGCCCGACCCCAACGCCGCGCCCAGGCGTCACGCCTGCGCCGACCGCGACGGCCACGCCGGTGCGCCCGTCCAATGTGGGCGTGGTGACAAGCAGCGCGCTCAACGTGCGTTCCGGCCCGTCGACGCTGTTCCCTGTGCTGCGGGCGATCAGCCGCGGCACCGAGTTCACGGTTTTGGGGCAAAACAATTCGGGCGCATGGCTGTATGTGCGGCTGCGCGACGGGATGGAAGGCTGGCTGGCACGCGCCTATACCACCTATCGAGGCGTAGCGCAGGTGATCCCTTCGCCCCGACCGCCGCGAGTAACGCCCCAGCCGACACCCACGCGCCCGCCTTTTGTGAGGGGGTGGCGGGGTGAGTATTACAACAACACTAGCTTGCGTGGCACGCCCGACCTGGTGCGCGACGATGCGGCAGTAAACTTCAATTGGGGCACGGGTTCGCCTGGCCCAGGTATCCGTAACGATCACTTCTCGGCGCGCTGGGTGCGGTCGCTCTACCTGCCGGGTGGCGATTA
>CAZYQJ010000247.1:0-7433 GCA_964649925.1 uncultured Litorilinea sp. | reverse complement strand
GATGGCTCACCTGATGCGCGGCGGCCAGCCGACGCTGGAAGACCGCATCCTGGGAACCAACGACCACCTTCGCAAGACCTACGTACTTCACCGCGGCAAGCCCACACCGCTGCCCGATGGCGTCCTGATGATCGTGCCCACACGCTTCATGCCCTTTGCGCTGTCGCCGCTCATCTCGCCGCTGGGCAAGTTGCGAATGGGGATGGACCTCTTCATCCCCCCCAAGCGCGATGACAAGGACGAAACCCTGGCCGAATTTATCCGCAGACGCCTGGGCAATGAAGCCCTGGACAAGATCGCTGAACCGCTCATGTCCGGCATCTACAACGCCGAATCCGAACGCCAATCACTGCTGGCGACGTTCCCGCGCTTCCGCGAGATCGAAAAACGGCACGGCAGCCTGATCAAAGGCATGTTGGCCTCCAAGCGCAGCCCCAAACCGGCCTCTACCGGCAAGCCACTCTCGATATTTACCTCGCTGCGCGGCGGCACACAGGAGTTGATCGACACCCTGGCCGCTGCCCTCACTGGGGAGATCCGTCTGGGAACGGCCGTCACATCCATCACCGCGCTGCCGCAGCAGACCGGCTACGCGCTGACCTTCGACGATGGGACCACACGCACCGCGCGCCATGTCGTCCTGGCAACCCCGGCCTATGTGTCGGCGGACCTGCTGCGCCCGCTCACCCCTGGCGCAGCCGACCTGCTGGCCTCGATTCGTTATGTCAGCACCGGCACGATTTCCTTTGGCTTCCGCCGCGATGAGGTGGCGCACCCGCTCAACGGCTTTGGCGTTGTCATCCCGCGCAGCGAACGCAGGCCGATCAACGCCCTCACCTGGAGTTCGACCAAGTTCGATTACCGCGCGCCCGAGGGCTACGCCTTGATCCGCGTCTTTTTTGGCGGTTCCCGTAACCCGCAGATGATCGACAAATCCGACGACGATCTGCTCTCCATCGCCCGCAGCGAGTTGGACGCGCTGATGGGCATTCGTGCCGAGCCGGTCATGCACCGGCTGTACCGCTGGTACAACGCCACGCCGCAGTACGACGCAGGCCACCTGGATCGCGTGGCCGCCATCGAAGCAGCACTGCCCGCAGGCATCCACGTCACTGGCAGCCCCTACCGGGGGATCGGCCTCCCTGACTGTGTCCACCAGGCGCAGGGGACCGCCGACCAAATCTGGACCCAGCTGGTGACCATCCCGCAAGGGGAGACTGTATCATGATCGCCCATTCCCTTCGTTCCATTGTCGCCTTGCTTCTGGTCTTGGGGCTGCTGGCTGGCTGTGCGCCCACCGGCACACCTGCCGCATCTACCGACGCAGCATCACCCAATGTGATCGTGCGCGCCATGACCTCCGAACCAGCAGTGATTGACCCGCAGGGCGCGCCCAGTTCGGGCTTGAGCCTCGTCCTGCCTTACCTGTTCGACACGCTGGTCGTGCGCGATGTCGATAACACCGTCCTCCCTGCGTTGGCCGAGTCCTGGGAAATCAGCGACGACGGCAGGACCATCACCATGACGCTCAAGTCCGGCGTCACCTTCCACGACGGCACGCCCATGAACGCCGAAGCCGTCAAATTGACCTTTGAGCGCTTCAAGGAAACGGGCGTGGCATCGCCCATCTACGAAGGCATCACCCAGATGGGTGAGATCGAAGCCGTGGACGAGACCACCGTCGCCTTTCACTTTGACCAGCCCGCAGCCAACTTCTGGAGCACCATTAGCATGCCTTATGCCGCGATCATCAGCCCTGCTTCCATCGAGGCTGCAGAGGCGGAAGGCGGCGCGCATCTGGTCGGGACCGGCCCCTTCAATTTGGCCGACTGGACAGCGGGCCAATCGCTGACCCTGGATCGCAACCCCGACTATGCCTGGGGGCCGGAAATCACGCAGAATCAAGGCGCACCCTATCTGGACCAACTGGTCTTCAAGGTCATCCCTGATGCCTCCACCCAACTGGCTGCGCTGGAGGCAGGCGAGGTGGATGTGATCTTTATCAATCAGCCCAGCCACAAACAGAAGCTAGAGAGCAACCCTGATGTCGTGCTGCATGAGACTGTCTTGAACAGCCTGATCTACCTGGGCTTCAACATGCAGCGCGCCCCCTTTGACGAGGCCCCAGTGCGCCACGCGCTGTCGCACGCCATCGACAAAGATCAGATCGTGAACCTGGCGTTGGGCGGCCTGGGCCAGAAGGCCTTTGCCCCGCTGCCGCCTACACTGCCCGGCTTTGACCCATCGCTCCAGGATCACGAGCTAGGCCTGGATCTGGATCGCAGCCGCACCCTCTTGCAGGAGGCAGGCTTTGAGCAGACAGCCGACGGAGGCTGGGAACGTGACGGTCAGCCGCTTCAAGCGCGCCTGCTCACCTCCACCCGCCCGCCCAATGAAGCCGTCGCCACCCTGATCCAGAGCCAGTTGGCGGCCATCGGCGTGCCCGTCGAAATCCAACAGCTAGACGGCAAAGCCGTCATGGACGCGACGGCCCAGGGCGAGTTTGACCTGCTGCTCTGGCGCTATGACTGGAACGACCCCGACGCCCTCAACATCTTCCTCTCCTCGGCGCGCATCGGCAGCACCAACCGCGTCGGCTACAGCAACCCGGAGGTGGATGCCCTGCTCGAAGCGGGCGCACATGAACTGGATGAAACCGCCCGCAACGAACTCTACCGAGAGGCCCAACTGATCATCCTGCACGACGCCCCCTGGCAGCCGCTCTATGTGCCGGTCGATGTGCTGGCGATCCGTACCCGTATCGAAGGGGCCAAGCCCGGCTATATGGGCCGTCTGCTGCTCAACGATGCCGTCGTTGCGGCACAGCCGTGAGTGTTTAGGGGCTCGTCTTTCACATGCTCGTTCACTTGATCCAACGGCTCTTGGGCGCGCTCGTCGTGCTGCTGGCCGTCAGCGCCATCACCTTTTTTCTGCTCTCCGCCGCGCCGGGCGATGCCGCTACGACCCTCGCCGGAGACACGGCATCGAACGAACAGATGGCCGCGCTGCGCGCCCAACTCGGCCTGGATCAGCCCCTCTTTGTTCGCTACACGAACTTCCTGCGCGACCTCATCACCCGCGGCAGCCTGGGCGTTTCCCTCGTGAGCGGCCGCCCGGTCGTCACGCTGCTGGCGGAACGGCTGCCCTACACCGTCCTGCTGGCCTTGGTGGCAACAACCCTGGCCTCACTGGTCGGCGTTGCCGTAGGGAGTCTGGCAGGCACCCGGCCCGGCTCCTGGGCCGATACCGCGCTCATGGCCGCGATCAACCTGGGGCTGGCCCTGCCGACCTTCTGGGTGGCCCTGCTCTTGATCCTCTTCTTTTCACTGCGCCTGCACTGGCTTCCTGTCGTGGGCGCAGGCACGCCCCTGCACCTGGTCTTGCCCGCTGTCACCCTGGCCCTGCCTACCGCCGCGGTGATCGCCCGTCTGATGCGATCCAGCCTGATTGATGTGATTGGCGCGGACTTTGTACGCACTGCCAACAGCAAGGGGCTTCCCCAGGGGCTGGTGCTGCGCCGCCACATCCTGCGCAACAGCCTGATCCCTGTCGTCACCATGATCGGGCTGCACCTGGGCTATCTGCTTGGCGGCGCGTTCATCGTCGAAACCGTCTTTGGCTGGCCCGGCCTGGGTCGCCTGACCGTGCAGGCCATCTTTGACCGCGATCTGCCCGTCGTCCTGGGGGCAACCCTGACCATCGCCGCCATGTACGTCGGGCTGAACCTGATCGTCGACCTGATCCACGCCTGGCTGGACCCGCGCGTCATGGCGGAGGTTGTCTAGCCATGCAGGCGCAGCGAACCGTGCCCAAACCCTTTGCCCGGTCATCGGCGTCTGCAGCCCCCGTGCCAACGGCCGCCACCTGGCTGCAGCGACGCCTCAGCGCGGCCACCACTGCGGCCGAAGTGGGCCGCGACCTGCCGCGCCTCACACCGCAGCGCGCCTGGACCCCCAGCTTCTGGATCGGCGCGACGGTCCTGATATGCCTGCTGATCACTGCGGTTGCCACGCCCATCCTCGCCCCTTTTCCGCCAGACATGGTGGGCGCGGGCGATCCGCTTCAGCCGCCCTCCTGGGCGCATCCCTTTGGCACGGACCCGCTGGGGCGAGACCTTTTTAGCCGGGTGATCTACGGCACGCGTCTGGCCTTGGGCATGGCCGCGGGCGGCGTCTTGCTCGCCGGTCTGATCGGTGTCCCGCTCGGCCTCTGTGCCGGGTACTATGGCCGCCGCGTCGACTACGTTCTATCGCGCGCGGCTGAAGTATGGATGGCCTTTCCCGGCCTGCTCCTGGCCCTGATTATCGTGGCCCGGCTTGGCCCTTCACTGACCAATACCGTCTTTGCGCTCGGCATCGTCGGCGTACCCAGCTATTTCCGCCTGGTGCGGAACGCCACGATCTCGGCCAAACACCAACTCTATATCGAAGCCGCCCAGGCTGTAGGGCTGCCGGGGTGGCGCATCCTCATCCGCCATGTACTGCCCAACACCGCGCCCAGCGTCATCGTCCTGGCCTCTATGCGTATGGGCATGTTGCTGCTGGCGGGCGGCGGCCTCAGTTTTATCGGGCTGGGCGCGCAGCCGCCTCTCCCCGAATGGGGTGCGCTGCTGGCCGCAGGGCGCGACTACATGGATACAGCCCCCTGGCTGGCCCTCTTCCCCGGCCTCTTTCTCACCGTCACCGTCGTCGCCCTCAACCTCTTGGGCGACGGTCTGCGCGATGCGCTTGACCCGCTGCAGCGGGGTGAGCATTAACCCATTCTCTCCCCTGCCAGTTTGACACCGGCCCGGCCCGCGCCTACAATCGTGCAGCGAACTTGTACCTTTATGACCTGCCCGGCATACACCGGATCACAGGAGGATCGTATGCATAGCACTCAAGGCGCGCCTGCCGTGCCGCACACCGAGGAGGTCGCCACGGACCGCAACTCCACGGCGGCGCGCAAATACCACATCTGGACCATCGGCTGCCAGATGAACGTGGCCGACAGCAACCACGTCGCCGCCGAACTCGAAAAGATCGGGTACGGCCCGACCGACCGTCTGGACGAAGCCGATGTCGTCGTCCTCAACACCTGCGTTGTCCGCCAGAGCGCCGAAGACAAAGCCATCGGCAAGTTGGGGAGCCTCAAACCCTGGCGCAATGCCAACCCCGACCGCACCCTGGCCCTCATGGGCTGCATGGTGGGCGTCAAACCCAGCCAACAGTTTCTGGATGCGTACCCTGAGGTGGACGTCTTTATGCCGCCCAGCGAAGCGACACCGCTCATCAACCACTTGCGCCAGGCAGAGATCGACGCCGAGATGGCCGCCATCGAACGCGAGCAACTTCTCCAGCGCTACCGCGTCCAGGACGAACTGCAGCCCATCGGCACCCGCCAATCCATCCGCCATCTGGCGCTCAGCGGTCAAGCGCCCGTTGCCGCCCATGTGCCCGTCGTCTATGGGTGCAGCCATGCCTGCACCTTCTGCATCATCCCGTTCCGCCGCGGCGTGGAGCGCAGCCGCCCCGTCGCCGAGATCGTGGACGAGATCCGCGGCCTGGTGGCGCAGGGCGTGCGCGAGGTGACGCTGCTCGGCCAGATTGTGGACCGCTACGGCTATGACTGGCGCGGCGACCTGGGCAACAGCGCCACCGTCCGCGCCTTTGCAGGCAGCGAAGGCGACCAGGACTATGACCTGGCCGACCTGCTGGCCGCGGTCAACGACATCGAAGGACTGTGGCGAATTCGCTTTCTCACCAGCCATCCCAACTACATGACCGACCGCATCCTCCACGCGGTGCGCGATCTGCCCAAGGTCTGCGAGCATATCGAAGTCCCCATCCAGGCTGGGGACGACGAGGTGTTGGAACGGATGCGCCGCGGCTACACCAACGCCGACTACCGCGCCCTGGTCGAACATATCCGTGCCACCGTGCCTGATGTCGCCATCCACACCGATATCATCGTCGGCTTCTGTGGCGAAACCGAAGAACAATTTGAACGCACCTATGAAGTCCTGGCTGACCTGAAGCTGGACAAGGCGCACCTGGCGCGCTACAGCCCGCGACCAGGGACCGTCAGCGCGCGGCGCATGGCGGATGATGTGCCTGAAGCGGAGAAGGTGCGCCGCCACAAGCGGCTGGAAGAACTGCAGGAAACAGTCTGCGCCGAGATCAACAGCCGTTTCCTGGGTCAGACCGTGGAGATCCTGGTCGAAGACCTGCACAAAGGCAAGTGGCGCGGGCGCACCCGCCAGAACAAACTCGTCTTTATCGAGAGCGACCTGCCCCTGCGTGGGCGGCTGGTGGAGGCTGAAATCACCTGGACTGGCCCGTGGAGTATGCAGGGCCGCTTCGTGCGCGATGTCTCCCCCCTGCCCGACCGGCTGGAGCCGCCCACGCAGACCATCCGCCTGGTCGCCTGAACAGCGACGCTGTAAAAAGCAAGGACAGGCAGCATACCCGATCTGCAATTCCATGTGATTCTACACGGTTTTTTGTAGGGCGAGGTTGCTGCCTGACGTAGTTGCCACCCCTTCAAGCCCGCTGAAGCGGGCATCGTTTTTGGCCAAGCGGTTGACAGCCCGGCGGGCGACCTTCACCCCACGACCTCCCGCCCCAACGCACGCGCAATGGCACGGATATCGTCCGGGGTTGTCCGGCAGCAGCCGCCGATCAGCCGCGCACCCGCTGCCCGCCAGCGTTGCGCCGCCTCTCCCATGTCGATGACCTCTGCACCAGGCAGCCAACACTGGTGGACCGCATCCCACCCTTCGCCGCTGTTGGGATAGACGATCAGCGGCTTCTGCGCCAGCGCGCGTACCGACGCCAGTAGCGGGTCGATCAGTCTCGGTGCAGTACAGTTGATGCCGACCGCTACCACCTGTGGGCACTCGTTCGCCAGCGCAACGGCTTCGGCCAGCGGTTCCCCGTGCCACAGGTGCGCCTCATCGCCACAGCTAAAGCTGAACCACGCCGGGACATGCGGAAATTCGGGGAGCAGCGCCGCCAACGCTTCCGCCTCCACCAGCGTGGGGATCGTCTCGCACGCTAGCAGGTCAGCCCCGCTCTCCGCCAGAACCGCCATGCGCGGGCGATGAAACGCCATCAACTCGGCGGCAGTCAGCCCGTAATCGCCGCGATACTCGGAGCCGTCGGCCAGGTACGCGCCGTAAGGCCCAATCGAGGCCGCCACCAGCGGGCGCAGCCGCCCTTCCCGCCGCGCCGGGTCCGCCCAGAACTGGCGGCGCGCCGCATCGGCCAACTGCACGCTGCGCCGCAGGAGTTCGGTCGCTGCGGCGGCATCCACCCCCCGCGCCGCAAAGCCCGGGAAGGTCGCCTGGTAACTGGCCGTCGTCGCCACATCCGCCCCGGCCACAAAGTAGTCATAGTGTACCTGGCGGATCAGGTCCGGGTCTTCCACCAACAGTTTGGCCGACCAGAGCGGAT
>CAZYQJ010000246.1:2083-7435 GCA_964649925.1 uncultured Litorilinea sp. | reverse complement strand
TTCCGCCATTTGACGTTGGGCGGTCCCGCTCAACGCGCCGGGCGTGAGGCGCGAGATGGAAGGTGCTGGGAACCCTCCCGATACCTGCTTGGCAACGGCGTCTGCTTCCTGCTCATAGGGGTCGTTTGGATGCCCGACCGTCAGTTGGGCCTGCACCGGCGCACCGAGCGCAAAGGCGGGACCCGCCGCAACCATCACGCCCTGCGCGGCACTGGACATAGGCCGCGCATGAGACACACCCGACGCATCCGCGACCGGCGCGCCACGCCGAGCCTGGTGTGGCTGTTTTGATTTCGGCTTGGCTTTGGCCTGGGCTACGCTCATGCGCTTTTCGTCTCGATCAGACCAACGCGTTCAAAAAGGCATCCACGCCGCCGGGCTGTTCCCTATGCCGGGCATGCCCGTTCAGGGGGTAGTGCGCTCCGGCCTTGCGATATTCGCTCCGGATCGCCTCCTCCAGATGGCGCGCCGTCACCTGGCCGCCCTCGTCCACGGCCAGCAGGATAGCGTGTAGCGCGGCGTTGCGGATCTGTCCCCCCCGCATCTCACAGCGTGTCGCAATTTCCTCCAGCGTGTGGGCATCAACCCTATGATCGGCGGGCAGGTGAAGCTGCCAGATATGCCAACGCTCGGCAGCCTGCGGGATCATGAACGGCACGACGACGTCAAGGCGACGCTGGAAGGCACTGTCGATGTTCTCGCTGGCGTTGCTCGTGATGAGCAGAATCCCCTGGTAGTGTTCCAGCCGCTGCAATAGGTAGTTGGTCTCCAGGTTGGCATAGCGGTCATTGGACGAACGCACCTCGGTGCGGTTGCCCAGTAGGGCGTCCCCCTCGTCGAGCAGCAGGATCACGTCAAGGGCCTCCGCGGTGGACAGCACCCGGTGGAGGTTCTTCTCGGTCTCTCCGATATACTTGTTGACCACCGCGGCCAGGTCCACGCGATAGAGGTCCATGCCCAACTGTGCAGCCAGGATGCGCGCCGCCAGCGTCTTGCCGGTTCCGCTAGCACCGGAGAAGAGGGCGCGCACGCCGCGGTTGGCGCTCGCGCCGAAAGCAGGGCCGAGATGGGCCAACAAACGCTCGCGATGGCGGCATCGCCGCTCCAACTCGCGCAGTTTGGCGGCCACCACGTCGCTGACCACTAGGTGGTCCCACCCGCCACCGGCCTCAATGTGTTCGGCCAGGGTGTCCAGTCGCTGCCGGTTGAGCGAACGGCTGGCCCGTTGTACCTCCGCCATGCCTACGGCGGACCGCTGCTGCAGCCCTGCCTCGGCGACGGCCAACCCCGCGACCTGGCGGATGTAGCCGGTGGGCAGGTGGAAGCGTTCGCTGATGACCTCCAACTCTTCCACGGCGAAGCCATCCAGCGCGGCCTGCCAGGCACGCTCACGCAGGGCCGCGTCTGGCGGCGGTAGCGAGAGTGATACCGCCTGTTCAACGCTGTCGCCGCTCACCCCCCCGACCTGGCCGAGCACGATCCCCACCGGACCCTCGAATTCGGGCAGCGAGGGCACTTCCGCGGTCTCGCCCGGCGTGAGGTCATAGCGGAGTACCGGCATGGCGCGGCTCATGGCGCAGAAGGGGCCAAGCTGCTGCCAGGAGATCGTATCCAGCGAAGCGGGGTGCGGCACCACGACCAGGTTCATGCCCAGTGCCCGCGCCAGGCCCGCCAGGGTCTGCTCGCGCTCGCTCCCTGGTGTCCCGCGCACGACCACCGCACGCGCCTTTCCCGCCTGCAGCAGGGCAGGCACTTGCGCCAGTTGCGTTTCAAAAGCCGCGGGCAGGATGAGGGAGTTCAGGTCGGGCAGCGACGCGAGGGGCCGGTAACGACACCAAGGGGCCGGGCGCGGCATTTCTTCTCCCCGAATCACATCCCAGATCATCGCCGGGACGCGCAGCAGCCATTCCGAGCGCGGGGCTTGTTCGTCGTCCACAACCGCCAGCCCCGCGCCGATCAACACGCGTCCCAAATGCCAGGGGTCAGGCCGCGCCGGAGCGTGATCATCTGCCAGCAGATAGGCGATCATCTCCAGGCTAGGGCGGCGGCGCAAGAGCGGGGCCTGCAACTGCTCGAATATCGAACCGAAGCGGGAATCCTCCTCCACCAGCCCCGCAAGTACAAGCGCGAGACGGTGATCGAAGTCGAGGCGATGCAGGGCCAACAGGGGAAGGTGGACCGCGGCCTGCTGTTCCCAGCGCGCGATCTGGTCGCGCCACCAAACCGTCCCGGCCTGCCACGATAGCCCCGGCGGCAGATAGTCCACCATCTCGCCAAAGTAGCTGGACAGAAACGAATGCTCAGCAAAGATGGCCTCTGGCTTTTCCTCATGCAGGCGGCGCAAGTGGTAGACGATCCGGTAAACCGCCGCAAAGAAGTGCAGCACGAAGTGACTTCGTGCCGTGGGTAGCAGCCGGTCGAACACGGAAGCTTGCTCAGTCATGGCTTTCTCACTGGAAATGGAACGTCACGACGCGGCCAAAATGGGGGAGCCATCCTGGGTTGGCGTCCAGCCCGGCCCGGCGCACAGGCAGCGAAATGGCGTCCAGGCGCATGACCAGATCGACATGGCTGGGCGTGACGTACAGGCGGCCAGGTACGAGGATCAGCGTCTGCGCCAGCGCATCCTCATCCGCCGGGTCGAGCCGGAGTGCACGCTGTAAACGGCTGCGAATGGACGGCATGACCAGCGCCAGCCAGCGTCCCAAGTCTGGGACAAGGCCATAAAGCAGCGGGCTGGTGTCGCAGGTCCACGTCTGATCGGGCACGGGGGGCGGTCCCCATTCGGGCGGCAGGGTTGCGCTGCCTGCGGCATGGAACCCCCCTCCGGGCAGCGTGTCGTGGGGCCGGTTGTCCAGTTCGGCCATCGCCCGCCACAGCGGATCAGCGGCCACTGTCGCATCCGCGCCTCCCAGCAGCGCACGCCCAAGAAGTTCTAACACGCCCCACGGCCCCACCTGGCTGGCCAATCCCCAGCTTTCCTCAAAGCAGGCGGGCAGTTTCAGAACGCGCATCAGATTGACGAGGTAGAACACGCCGCCTACCTGTGTCACCACGCCAGCGGCCCACGCAGCCGCCATTTCGGGATCGATCAGCGCGACTGCCCCGTCAGCCGCCGCGACCGCGGGCATCGGGTCGGGGTGAACAGTATCGGTCTCCACTGCGTCTGTTTCCACCGCGCCTGCCTCCACCGCACCTGCGGCGTTCGTGACATCCGGCGCGGGCGCGCTTGTACCTGCGCTGTGCGGCGCAGCCGGGGTGATGGCGTCTGGCTGCCCGGCGACGAACGGGCTGGCCGGATCGGATCTCAGCGCGCGCGGCCCGTGGATCGCCGCAGTCTCCTGATCAGGCAGTGGCCGATGCATTTGAGACACCTCGCCTGCGGCTTGCCACCAGCGGCGAAGCGCGATGCGAAAGTCAACGCTATGCACCGCCGAGGGCCGGACGTGCAGCAGCAGACCGACCCCGAGCAGGCAGGCAGGCTCCCGCGGGAGGTTGGGGGGAACCGTCGCGGCGGGTACCCAGGCTGCCCAGGGCGGGTGCGGCGGTTCCGGTATGGTCGTCTGGCGTGCCGGGCGGCTTTGACTGGCGGGCTGCCCGCTGGAGATTTCCTCGTCATCTCGTCCAGGCGCGCCAGACAGCCCTTCGAGCGGCATACACCCTGTGGGCAGGTCATGGGCGCGGGCCACCGCACGCAGAACGTCGATTGTTTGCGCGGGCGAAAGCGTCTTGACTACGCTCGCTGCCTGCCCCCATGCGGTCAGGTGACGCAGCGCGGCGGGCAGCGTGGCAGCCTGATCGCAGAATAACGCCTGCAGTTCAGGGCGCACACCCAGCCTGCGGAAGAGGATGCGCCACCACCATTGCCGATCCACCCGCCGCTGGTGCAGGGCCAGCGCCATGCAGGCGACCATCTCCGCTTCATCGGCAAAGAGGATCGCATCGGGTGCACCGGGGACCGCGCCCCGCTGTGGGCGGGCGGCGCGGCGATAGTGATCGGCCAGCGCTTCGCGCACCTGTGCCTCCCATGCCGCGTCCACTCGGATCGCCCGCCGCTGAGGCGCAAGCCGCCCAGGCAGCGGGTCCGCCAGGTGCCGCACGACCAAGATCGATGCGGGGGGCAGCGTCACCGGCGTAAGGTCGGCCCCTTGCATCAGGGTGTCTAGGCGCAGCCGGGTATGCAGTGGGTCGGCGGCGCGACCGCGCACATGCAGCCGCTCAACATAGGCCGCTTGACGCCGCAGCGATGCCATTGAAGGTTACTCCGCAGCCACCGCAAAGGTTTGGCTATCACTGACGGTCGGCAGATTGCCAGCCTCAACAGAGACAGTGAGGCTGAATTTCACGCCAGCGCTGGCCGTGGGCACCGGGAGTTGAATCCCAAACGCTGTCTGCTGACCTGGCTTCAGGTCAATCGCCCGCTCTGTCAGCAGGTTGCCCTTGGCATCCACGACCTCCAGCAGTTTCTCCCAACTCGGAACCGAGATCTTGGGGGTAATGCGCGCCGTTGCTGCAAACACGGCATCTAGCCCTAGGTTGTAGGTAAAGATGACCGTGCTGCCCGCCGGGATCGAGGTGACATCCCTGCCATCAATCTCTATGCCGGTGAACTGGAGGTCCAGGCTGCCCTGTTGTTGGGACACAGCAGGCCGCAACGTGATCTCGGTGGTGTCAACGCTGGTCTGGTTGCCAACCGTAAGGATGACTTGCGTACCTGTCTCGCTGACACCAGGCACGTTTGGAACCGTTACAACCAGCCGTGTATCGCCCGAATCGGAACTAAACAAGGTGGCACGCGTGCTGTTGAAGTAGGCGCGGTGTGCGCCGATCTGGAAGCCGAAGTTGCGGCCAAGGATCTCGATGGTATCGCCGATCCGTATGGGGCCGGTGGGAATGATCGCGGTGATAGCCACTGACTCGTCGGCCCCCTCCAGCGTTGCTACTCTGTCCTCCAGATCGCGCAGCCATGCCAGCACGGCGTTGAAATCGGTGGCGCGGATCAGATCGCCCGGTGCTACGTCGCTTGGCAGTTCACTCGCTGAGAGAGGCATATATCACACTCCTAAAATGGTTCCTCCATGGCGGTCAATGATGCCGTAGTTGGCATACTCGTAGCGGCGCATCCCCCTGGAAGGGTAGATAGCCGCTGCTGAAGACGAGGTACGGCTGCGGCCCTCCACTTCCGGCCCCCGTAAGCGCCTGCTGATTCTCTCGGATATGGTAGAGCCAGAACATGGTCACTTCGCCGTGCGTGGGAACAGGTGGGTAGGCAAAGGATTGTCTGATGAGAGAGGCCAGCCTTGCGCCTTCGATATGAACAGGATCGCTTACCGGGATCTGCTCAAAGAACGT
>CAZYQJ010000246.1:0-2073 GCA_964649925.1 uncultured Litorilinea sp. | reverse complement strand
GATCCCGGTCAAAGGAATCACCCCAACGGGCGGCAAATAGTCAAAATAATCCCGCGCCTGGGTGGCGTCCAGCACGCTCTGCGGCACGCCAGGCCGAATCAGGTGCGCCACCTGTGCCTGAAACTGAAGAAATGCGGCTTCGCCCGCAGCCAGTCCGCGGTCGCCCAGTGCAGGCATCCCGGCGGATGCGGGTGCGCGGCGGGTGACCCTCCGGCGCACGGCCCACAGATCCACGAACTGCACGCCCGCGGGTGTCCAGTAGATCAAGGCCAGCGGCACATCGCAGTGATTGAGGTGCGTGGTGAGGTCCACATCGTCCTCGTCGCTGGTGATGCGGTCGAGCAGCCCATGGGGCGTCGGGGGCCTGGCAGGGTCCAGGTGAGCAAAGAAATCGACGATCACCGCGGGCGTATCCAGCGTGCCCAGGCAGAGGTGCGCCAGCAGGTTGCGCAGGCGTGAGAGACTCGCCGCGTCACCCGCCGCCATAAGGTCGTCGAGATGGCTTTTGACCTGGCTGGATACAAGCGCCGGATCGTCCAGATCCACCCTCACCAGGCGGAACTGCACCCCCTCGACCACATAGCGGAAGCCACAGCCGTTGACCCCATTGCCGCCATTGCCGGTGAGATCGTACATCGGCGCGCGCTCTAGATAGCCGGAGGCAGGGGCCAACGCCAGCACGTAGACGTTGTTCCCCGTCTGGTAGACACCGGTGTCGGGCGGCGCGCAGGCGACGAACACGCCTTCGCCTGCCACCTCATCCGGCGCGCGCGCCAGGGCTACCTCTTGTGCAACGGGCAATTCAAGCGCATGTCCCTCGCGATTGAGCGCAAGGCCCGCCGTCACACGCAACGTGGGCGGCGCACTCTCGGGAACCTGGCTCACCTCCAACCCGCACACAACACCTGCGCCGATGGCCTTGCCAAGCTGACGCCGCTGCCGCCGGTGGGCGTCCTGGTCAGCGCGCAGTGCATCGGCTGTCAGCAGGCGGCCATTGAAGTAGTGCGTGTTGCGTACCCCATCGCCGAGAATCGGTTCAAGGAGTTGAAAACTCATAGGCATGTTCCTTTGCAGTGGGTTCGCGCGCGGGTTCACGCTGCGGGTAACAGCGGTGCAGCCAATCAAGATCCTGGCGGGCCGGGCGGCGCTCGTACCAGCCCGCGCCGTCGAGGTCGGCGATCTTTGAGAAATATTCCTGGAACATCCACTGCACCCGGTCCATCCCAAAGTTCTGGAGCGCCCACTCACGGCAGTCGTGCGGGCGGATGCGCTCGATGTGGGCGGCGGCCCAGAGAAAATCGTCGAAGGTGCGGCAGCGATAGCCTGTGACGCCATGCAGCACCGTCTCGCTGAAGGCCCCCCAGTCGGTGGTCAGCACCGGCGTGCCGCATAGCTGCGCCTCTACCGCCACGCCGCCGAACGGTTCAACATAGTAGGTGGGGGCGAAGGCCAGCCGTGCCTCGCTCATCAACAGCGCACGCTGCTCCGGGCTGGCGCTGCCCACAAAGACGACATGCGGGTCGCGGATGCCCAGCGTCTCCGGATCGCCCTGCCCGGCCAGGATCAGCGGCATGCCCAACTCGCGCGTCACCTGCACCGCGATCTCGACCCCCTTGCTCTGGATCAGGCGGCCAATAAAGAGGGCATAGTCCCCCTTGTCCGGTTCAAAGGGAAAGTCATCCGGGTCAAAGTAGTTGGGGATGACTGCGTCATACCAGTTTCCCTGGCTCTGCCCGTTGCGGCCATAGAGGTAGTGCATCCAGGCGTAGCTTTCGAAGACCTTATAGGGCGCAAATATGCCCTCGTAGCCGATGCCAGGCTCCACCACCCACATCCCGTCCAGCGCGTCGGCGATGGGCTGCTGGTAAGTGCCCATCGGGCAGAGCAGAAAGTCCCCCGGCTGCTGCCGGGCGCGGATGGCGCGAATGGCGTTCCGGTTAAAGGTGCGGTGGGCCGAGTCATTGCCGTCATGGCGAAAGAACTCGCGCCGCCAGTCATAGTCGCCATAGCAGGCGCGGCGCGCCTCCGCCGAGAGGACGGGCACAAACTCATCACAGACCACCTCGGAGCCTT
>CAZYQJ010000245.1:0-7459 GCA_964649925.1 uncultured Litorilinea sp. | reverse complement strand
GGTCTCTGGCTGTTCAAGCAGGTCGAGAATCCCGGCCGCGCATGTCTCGACGCTGTTGACGAGGTAGCGTTGGTACTCGTCTGGGAACTGCATGGGGATGCCTCCCGTCCTGCCAGCAACCATGGGCGCGCCCTTCCAGAGCGCCTCGGAGACGACCAGCCCAAACGCTTCCTTGAGTGACTTCTGGATGACGATGTCCGCCACGCGCTGGAAGGCGTTGACTTCCATGTTGCCCGCGCCGTTGAGGTTGGTAAAGACAAACAGGTCGGGATCGCGTTCGGCCACCTGATTGACTGAATCCAGGATCGACCAGCCCTGCGGGTCATCGCCTGCCAGCACCCCGACTAGGACCAACTGCACCTCGGGGATCTGTTGCTTGACCATCTGGTAGGCTTCAATCACCCCTAGCGGGTCCTTCCAGGGGTCGAAGCGTGACACCTGCAGCAAGATGGGGCGGTTGAGATCCAAGCCTGCGTTGGCGACCACATGGCGACAGATCTCCCTGGGGAGTTCTAGGTTCTTCGTGCCAAAGGGGTCAATGGCGGGCGGGATCAGCGCCAGCGAGCTCATCCGGAGATCGTGTGGGACAAACTGGTCAAGCGTAAAGACCGCGGCATCGTGCTCTTGCACATAGGGGCGCATGAAGCTCCACACGCTTGGCGCCGGATCTGCCGTGTCGATGTGGCAGCGCCAGATCCATTGTGCGTTGCGCCCGCCCGCAAAGTGGCGCAGGGCCGCCGGTTGCGGATCATGGACGATGTAGACGTCATAGTCTTCGAGATGCTCTGCGGTCTCACGGTTGTGGTCCAGATAGATCCGTTGCGCCTCTTGTGTCAGATCGACTTGGCTTCCCTGCAAGGCGTTGTGGATCTCTTTGGTGACTACGAAGAAGGTTGGGCTGCCGCGCATAAGCCGCCATTCAACCTGCATGTCCAATGACTGTAGCAGGGGCAGTTCGCAGTGCAGGAGTTCAGCCACGCCGCCACCCGCTGCTGTGCTATTGATGTGGCAGATGCGCACCCCGGAGAGCGCTTTGGCGAGGCTCTGGATCTCGTCCAGCAGATCGTCGTCCACGAACGAGCGGTAATTACGTATGTCTGCGGATGGGGCGCTTTTGTATCCATTTCGATCAACTCTTGAGAGCATCAAGTTTGCCTTTCTATTTCTATTCCTTTGATGTGGGGTTATTTTGTGAATTCGACTCAGCAAGTCTGTGCGCCCATGGCGGCAAGGGTTTGCTGCGAATGTGCTGCCACGCGCCAAACGCGGACATCGCGTGCCTAATTTTGCCGCCATGTTCCGGTCTGATCAGATTGACTGGCTAAAGGGGGGGATGCCCGCTACCGATTGCTCGACTGTGCAGCGTCATCGATCTCGCTTAGGGTGTCGCGTATGTGGTCGAAGCTCTCAAATTCGCTCGGCGGCAGTAGCTCAAGCTGGTCGAGGATGGAAAGCGGTGCATGGTTCTTACGTGCAAAGTCAACCACCTCTGCCTGATTTGCCGGGTAGTCGAGACCATCCAAGAATTGCTGGATGTCGTCTATCGTGACCGACTCGTCGTTAGGTTCGCCAGCTAGGCTACCACCCGTTCGTCCACTTCCCCCGCGTGTGGGATCAATCGGATCGGTGTCGGATCGAGCGCGTGATTGATTCTCTGCCATCTTCAACTCCTCCCGTGTCGTCAAGCGGCGACCTCTCCGCTGCTTCGTCGCCAGAATACCCGAACGAGAAGGCGATGACGACTGATCACGGTACAGAAGGCTGGTACAAATACCGGCACGGACGCCACGCATCCGACACGACACGCTGCACCCCCGGCAGGAGTGTATGGCTAATCACAGTAGCGCAAGGGTGTTGGTGCCAAGATTGGTTCGACTGCGCCGTGTAACCCCCAAGTTTTCCAAACCAAATACAGCCGGGAGGCAACCATGAATTATGACCTAGTTGTCATGGCCTACGACAGTCCGGACGGGGCCGCGAACGCGCGGGGGGCTATTCAGAAGTTGCAGCGTGAGGGGCGTTTGACGTTGGAAGATGCGGCAGTGCTGCGTAGCGATGCGGCGGGTCAGGTGACAGTAGATAACGAACTCAGCCGCGATATCAAGATCGGCGCAGGGATCGGGGCGCTTTTGGGCGCGATGTTCGTGTTCTTCTTTCCGTTTGTTGGGCTGGCGCTTGGTGCGGCGGGCGGTGCGGTCGTTGGTGCATCGATGAATCGGGGCGTAGACCAGAAGTTCGTCGACGATGTCAAGGCATCGCTCAACCCGAATAGCTCGGCACTGTTCCTGGTCGTCGCCCGCGGTGATGTCGATTCACTGCGCGCTGCGTTAGCGCCGCATGGCGGCAAACTCTTGCAGACAACGCTTGATGAGGGGGTAGCATCCCAACTGCGCAGCGCCAGCCAATCATAGCAGCCTGCGCCCAATCAAAAGCGTCCCTCTGGCGGAAGGACGCTTAGTCTGAGGATGGTTCTCTTTTTCAGTCGGTCGGGAGGCGGGTCAGGCCTCGGCGGCGGGTGCGGTGTCCATCTTGGCCGGGTCGGGCGCGCCCATGATGTGATAGCCTCCATCGACATAGAGAACTTCGCCGGTGATTCCGGTTGCCCAATCGCCCAGCAAGAAGCGTGCGGCGTCGCCAATGTTGGCTTGGGTGACGTTGCCGCCTGGGGCCACGGCGCCGACATAGCTGAGGCTTTTGCGGAAACCGCTCACGCCGGACGCGGCCAGCGTCTTGATAGGGCCCGCGCTGATGGCGTTGACACGGATGTGTTCGGGGCCAAGATCCCACGCCAGATAGCGTACAGTCGCTTCGAGGGCGGCTTTCGCCACACCCATGACGTTGTAACCGGGTGTGACTTTTTCTGCGCCGTAGTAGGTCATGGTGAGAATGCTGCCGCCATTCGGCATAAGGCTGCGCGCCCGCTGCGCCAGGGCAATCAGGCTGTAACAACTGATGTCGAGGGCGATCTTGAACCCGTTGCGCGTGGTGTTGACAAAGCGACCCGTGAGGTCTTCGTTGGGAGCGAAGGCCACGGCATGCACTAGAAAGTCGATGCCGCCAAAGTGACTGCTTGCCTGGTCAAAGAGTTGATCGATGGCGGCATCGTCGGTTACGTCGCATTCTTCGACAAAGGTGCTATTGATGCTCGCGGCCAGGGGTTCGACCCGCTTCTTGAGAACTTCACCGGCATAACTAAAGCCCAAGTCTGCGCCTTCTTCGTGCAAGGCCTGGGCGATGCCCCAGGCGATGGAGTTTTTGTTGGCGACCCCAAAGATGAGTCCCTTCTTGCCTTCGAACAATCCCATCATGTCCTCCTTCATCTTGTGTAAATGTCCGGTTGTGTACCTATCCGGACGGTTGCGCATGGGCCAAGCATACTCGTTCCGTACCCTCTCCCTACGCTGCGCCGTTTCCATTACGTAGGGCAAACGACGGGAAGATACATCGTTTTGCTGCCATTGCCTACTTTACAAGCGCCAAAAGGTATGATATTCTGTTGCACATGAACTGACCGTTCATTGCGGTGCGGCCTAGCCGCTATCGGGGGAACCGCAATGGACGGCAGTTCTTTTTTACCTAGTTGACGAGGCGTAAGAAGCGCCGTTTTCCCGCCTGAAGTGTGCGCTCCTGCCCATTCGGCTCCACGATAAAATCCACCTCTCGGATCGTTTCACCATCCAGACGCACGCCGCCCTGCTGAACCAGACGGCGGCCTTCGCTTTTGCTGTTGACCACGCCGCCCTCAACGAGCAGGTCTATAATAGGCATGGGCACTGTGATGCGGAATGTGGGGGCATCACTGGGCGCCTGACCGTGATGCATGCGCGCGGCATCTTGGGCTGCTTTTTCAGCTTCTTCATCCCCGTGAAAGATGCTGACGATTTCCGCAGCCAACTGGTGTTTGAGGTCACGCATTTCGAGCGCACCCGATTCTACATCGGCAAAGAGGGAATCGATCTTTGTGGTTGACCAGCGCGTGAGCAGTTCGGCGTAATTGCGTATGGCTGCATCGGGCACGTTGAGCACCTTGGTAAACATGATGCCGGGTGGATCATCCACGCCGATGGTGTTGCCGGTGGATTTGCTCATGCGCTGGATGCCATCGGTGCCGACCAGGATGCGCGTGGTCAATACGACCTGGGGTTTCAGGCCAAACGATTCCATGAGTTTGCGGCCAGCCATCAGGTTGAACAGCTGGTCCGTGCCGCCGATCTGGACATCGGTTTCAAGCGCCACGGCATCGTATCCCTGCATTAACGCGTAGAAGAACTCATGCAGCCAGATCGCGTCGCCATTGGCGTAGCGTTTGCTGAAGTTGTCGCGCGCCAGGAACTGCTGTACGGTGAAGTTGCTGGCGAGGTGAACGATCTGTTCAAAGCTCAGCTCCGCCAGCCACTCATGATTGTAACGCACCGTGGTGCGGGCTGGGTCCAGCACAGACCACGCCTGCTGTGCGTAGGTTTTCGCTTTTTCCAGGGCTTCGGCGAGCGTCTGCTGTTTGCGCGCGCTCTCTTTGTCACTTGGGTCGCCGATGATGCCGGTGAATGTGCCGATTACAAAGGTGACGTCGTGGCCTAACTCCTGGAACTGGCGGAGTTTGCGCATGGTGATGGTGTGGCCCAGATGGAGATCGGGCGAGGATGGGTCGTAGCCGCAGTAGACGCGCAGCGGGCGGCCCGTGGCGTAGCTTTCTTCCAGGCGGGCGCGCAACTCACGCTCCATATTGGTGTATGTCAGCGGGTCGCCAAAGTCAACGCCGCGCATCAGGATCTGCATCTGCTCGTCCACGGGTGGGAAGGTTGCCATGATCCAACTCCATTAGGACTAATCGAAGGTAAGGTAAACCAGAAAACAACAACGCGTGGCAGACAGTTCCACGCGTTGGGAGAATGCCGGGTACTGACCCGATATCATACCTGTACCGCTCTCGCAGGTCAATCTAGAGGGAGAGGTGTGCGCCTACTCTACTGGCTGGGCGCTGACCACGCGGCCTTCGGCCGTGACTTCCAAATTCCACACGGAGCCATAGGTGCAGCGCTGATATTCGGCAAGGTTGCGTGCGTTGTAGACCACCTGCCGACCGTCCACCTCGAAGATACATTGATAGTGTTCGCCGCGCTGACCTTCGCGCTGGCGGTTGCTTAGGCTGAGCGCGGGCCAACTTGGGCTGAATCCGGTTCCATCCTGGGTGATCTCGTTGACCACGCGCCATTCCTGGACGGTGTATTCGCAGCGCTGCTCTACGATTTCATAGACACAATCGCGCACTACCTCCGCATAGCCCGTGCCTTGGTCCACAGCGTAAGGCGTGCCGCAGACTTCGCGGGCGCCGGGGACGGGTTCGTCGACCACCTGGCGCACTTCCTCATAACATGCGCCCAACTCAGCGTCGCCGGGGATCTGGTCTAGCCAGGCAGTGTACTGTACGGGCATCAGCCCCATGACTTCGACCGCGCGCGTCCAGCGGGTGTCCACCACTTGACCTGTGGTTTCGGCGGTATCTGAGCCGCCTGCCAGAAAGAATACGCCCAGGATCAGGCCCAGCACAACCAGCCCCACGGCCACCCAAAGACAGCCGCGTGACGCGGGTGCGGCGGCAGGTTGGGGCTGTACCACCGGTCGGACGGTGGGCAGCGGCGCACCGCAGTTTTTGCAGACACGCGCGCCGGAGGCGTTGAGCGTGCCGCAGGCGGGACATTTGACTTCCTTGGGCCGCTGCGCGCCAAAACCCTGGACAACCTGGCCCACCTCGCGCGCTGTGCCGCCTGTGAGATCACCGCCGCACTGTCTACAGACCTTGGATCCGGCAGGGTTGCGTGCGTCGCAGTAGGGGCAGTGGATATCAGGACCGGCGGTGGCCTGTTTGGCAGTGGCTTCGTCGGTCGTGATCTTGGCCTCAGCAGGGGCTTCAAATTTGATGTTGTCAGGCTGGGGCGATCCACAGTTTTGACAAACGCGCTGGCCGCCGGGGTTGCGGGTGTCGCAGACAGGACAAGTCCATTCGAGTTCGATGTAGCCCAGCGATTGTTTTGCCATAAGGTGAGTGTAGATGCTGCCCTGGATCGCTGTCAAGTTGATTTCTGGCCCGCTGGGGAGGTGTCTTGCGCGGGGGCAGACGTATCGTTACAATGGGCTGTATGGCATCGCAACCAGGGGGCAAAAAGGCCAGCAAAGGATCCTCCCGGCGCATCCAGCCTCGGGGTGATGAGAATGCCAGCTTTGAGTGGACATTTGAGGCCGGTACGTATGCCGATGAGGCTGGCCGCACGCGCTCGGATGGCGTGCCGCGCACCCGGAACAATGGCGCGGCCCGTTCTTCTGACGCATCGTCCCCGCTGGCAGCCAAGTACCGTGGTGCAGA
This sequence comes from uncultured Litorilinea sp., assembly GCA_964649925.1. Lineage (GTDB taxonomy): Bacteria > Chloroflexota > Anaerolineae > Caldilineales > Caldilineaceae > QEUY01. The sequence goes on along the minus strand of CAZYQJ010000245.1, from coordinate 1,098 downwards.
CGGGGCGCGCCGCGTGCAGACGGTGGTTGCCTTGCTGGACACGGCGCTGCAACGCTGGTGGCAGTATGGCGAATTTGCCCCTCGCGACCTGGTACGTGAGGGGCTGCTTGTGCTCGAAGCGGGTCATTCGCTGGACGAGGCACAGCGCACGCTGCTGTTCCGGTCTGCGCTTTTCTATGGCGTTGGACAACTGACGGCGCTGCGCTACCAGACCGATATGGAGCGAGTGGCGCTTGTGCTGCAGGAGGCTGCCTTGACTTGGGCTCCCCCGCTGGACGTGGGCACGGTCAGCTGGTTGGCAGAACAAGACCCGCGCAGTGTGGCCTGGCTGCCCTTGCTGGAGGCACAGCTACGCACCCTTGCGTTGACTGGGGGAGGCATGCAGGCGCAGCGGGCGGGGCGGATGATCGACGCACTGGCGCGGGGCAGCGTGGACGGGTTGAGCGAAGAAACCGCGGCGCAGCGGGTGGGAATGCCGCCGACGCAGCGCGCGGGCCGCGCCCGCTGGGTGATGGCCGCTGTGCTGCTCATCGCGCTGGCAGGGTTGGTGTGGTGGCAGGTCAGGGTACGGCGGCCTGGCGGCATGGTGGAGGTTCCGCCTGGAAGCTATCTAGTGCAAGACCCCGGTGTATCCGGCGCAGAGCGGCGGGTCAGCTTGGACGGCTTTCTGATCGACCGCTATGAGGTGACCAACCGGGCGTACCGCCGCTGTGCCGGACAAGGGGCGTGCCCGTGGCCTGACAGTGTCCACAGCGCCACCCGCCAAAACTATTTTCTGAACCCGGCGTTTGCGGATTTCCCGATGGTCAATATCCCTTGGGAAGCAGCGGCTGCATACTGCCGGTGGGCGGGCAAGCGGCTGCCGACAGCAGAGGAGTGGGAGGTTGCCGCCGGGTACGCTCCTGCGACCAATCGCCACTATCGCTATCCCTGGGGAGAGGAGTTTGAGATCCAGCGCGCCAACAGCGAGGCATCGGGGTTGGGCGATACGGTGGCGGTCAACCAGTATGGGCGGGCGGGTGACAGCCCGCTGGGCGTGACCGGGATGGCGGGCAATGTGGCTGAATGGACCAGCACACAGGTGCAGCCGGACCCGCC
>CAZYQJ010000244.1:0-7473 GCA_964649925.1 uncultured Litorilinea sp. | reverse complement strand
TCCCTACCTCCCTACTGCCTACTCCCTCTCATACCCCTTCCACCAGTCCTTGCGTGAGCGCGGGTCCATAAAGGACCCTTCATCGCGGATGGCAAGGAGCACGCTTGCCTCGCGGCTTGTGCCCAGGGGCACGTCGAGCCGCAGCCCCGGCAACTGGTGGCGGCCTGCCTCATGAAGTTGGTGGTAAAGGGCCAGCAAGTTGGGATCCACGCACAGATTTTCCAGGTGAACGACATAGCCATGCACGATGGAATCATCGCGCGTGTAGGTCAGCGTCAACCGTGTCGGCTCTGCGTACAGGACCAAAGCGCGATAGACGCCGTTGAGGATATCGTGCTGGCGGCTGGGTAGATAGAGCAGTTCGCCGGGCGTGGTCTCCAGCCCCACCAGCGTAACCGGCGGGTCGGTCAGCGGGACGCCGCGGCAGCCTGGTTCTTCGGCGCTTTGCGCGCAGACGCCGCTCCAGTTCCAGTCATAGATTTGATGGAGCGTGACAAAGGTCGGCAGGCGCGGCGGTTGGAAAAGATGCGCCAGTTGGGGGGCGTCGTCATGGGTGTCGCCGCCGAGCGCGATCAGCCCTTTGACGCCTTGCGTCTCCACCCAGCCGCGCATCGCCAGGTTGAGGTCAGGGTCGTCCACCGGTTCAGGCAGGACAGGCCGCGGCGCGCCGAGGATCGGCACAGCGTCATATTGGTAGGTGGATTCAGCAGGGCAACCTTCTACCGAGGGGGTGCCGGGGGTATGCAGCAGGGGCAGGTAGACTTGTCCGGCTGGCGGCACAGTCTGTTGAGGCTGAACCTCCTGGGCCTGGGCCGGGTCGTCTATCCAAGCGGCGATGAGCAGCAGCGCAAAAATCCCGCCAAAGATCCAGGCACGTCCTTTCCGCCGGGTTTCCGGCCACGGAGAAAAAGTGAAGTCGTACATGATCCATTCCAAACTGGTGGGGCGCTGCGGCTGGAGGGGCAGATCCGCAACGCCAGGTGGTTATTGTCTGTAACCGCTGCGGGGCAATGTCAGGGGCAGAGAGCACGGTCATAGTGGAATTTCATGAGAGTCGGCAGGACGTTTGTAGAGGATGCGGTCTTCGGGCGTCCAGATGGCCCAGCGGCCAGCCCCGGCATGGGCGACGACGATGGCGGCGATCAACAGCCAGGCATTGCCGCTCCAGTCCAGCCCTACGGCACTGATGTCCAGACAGGCCAGCCCGGCCAAAGCCAGCGCGGCCACCCGCCCCATGATGCCGAGCAGATAGGGCGGCAGCGCCAGTATAAAGATCCCGCTCCACAGCCAGAGCAGGCCGCGCGGGGACGCAATCCCCCCCTGCATCAAGAGGGGCTGCCATGCGCGAAAATCGGGCAGTTCGCGCAGCAGGATCAGGACGGCTATCCCTGTCCCGATCACCCGGCAGAGGGGCGGCAGCCATTCTTCAACCAGACCCTTGGCCGCGGCGCGAAAGCGTGCATAGCCGGGGCTGGCCGGGTCAATCATGCCGCTGACGACCCCCCAATCACGCGCAAAGCTGAGGGCCAGGGGCAGCGCAAAGACCACCGCGGCCAGGGTCGTCAACGGGGGCGCAAAGACCGGCCAGAGCATGACGCTGACAAAGCCAGTCTGAAAACCGGCAATGATGCGCCGTGATGCGCTGGGCGTCATCGCATAGACCGGCAGGCCGCGCCGTTCACGCCACCAGATCCCCGCAATAAAGATCTGGCGGGCCAACGCCAGGGGAAGATACCAAAGGGGCAGCGTGCCGTATTGGACGGCCAGCACGACCGCGATCAGAACGCCAAACCCGTCATATTCCATGTCCAAGATGCTGCCCAACTTGGTCTCATGGTGGGTGATGCGCGCCACATAGCCATCCACATAATCGACCAGCCGCGCCGCCGTATAGAGCAGCGCGGGCATCCATGCCAGCCAACCGGGGGGCCGGGGGGCAAAGAGAAAACCGGCCGCCCACGCCAGGAGCAGCCCGCAAAGCAAGGTCAACGCCGTGCCATAGCCCAGCGAGGGAAACAGGTCAGGGCTGTCGGGCGGGTGATTGTAGGGCAAGATCCGCCAGAGGATCGCCAGTTCGATGACCACAGCCACCCCAGCCCACAGCAGCCAGATCGCGGCGCGCTGCGGCTGCCAGACGGTATACACCAGCCCATAGCCGCCCGCCAACGCCAGCGCAAACAGCAGCGCGATGATCCCCCAACGCACGCGCAGACGGCGCAGGATCCGCGGGTTGAGCGGGCGCGGGTTCTGCGCTGCGGTCATGGACGCGGTGCTGGTGGGCATCGTGTCTACGCCTCATCCCCCACGCGGGCGGGCTGGTTTAGCACCGATCCGCCCAGGTGGATCAACGCGCCGCCGATGCGGCGCAGGCAGCCGTCCAGGTCCTGTTCCAGTTCTGTGGGGGAGATCCAGACCACTTCCCACCGTTCGGCGCGCTGAACCATGCGCGCTTCCTGGGTCAACGCTGTGCGCGGTTCGGGGTCGCCACAGACGATGCCCAAATTGCCCCCGCGGGCGCGCAGCGTGATGTCGACGGGGTAGTCATCCACCAGGCGATTTTTGAGCGGGCGCAGCCGGTTGGCGCGCAAGGCGTGCCACAGCCGGAGAAAGGGATCGTCCTGGATATACAACTCGCGCACGTCCTGGGCGTGGAGCAGCCGGTCGAGCGTCGTGTGGATAAAGGTGATCCGGCGCAGCGTGGCCGAGGGCAGCGGCGGCTCCAACCGTTGAAACGGCCCCAGTTCGATGCGGAAATAGTACTCAGCGGCGCGCGGGTGATCTGGTTCCTGGGGGATCAGTTCGCGGCGGGTCATCAGCCGGTAACGCCGCGTGGCGGCATAGAAGCCGATGGCGTGAGCTTCCGGCGCGCCCTTAAAGGCCCCGGTCTGGTAGAAGGCCAGGTAATCCGCGCCGATGCGTTGCGGGGCGCGGCGCTGTGGAATCCGATACCACCCTTCGGACGCGGCGCGGCGCAGGTCATCGGCATTGTTGACCACGGCCACCAGCACACTGCGCCGCCACGCTTCAGCATCCGGATAGAAAGTGCTCATGATGACTCCCGGCGTGGATGAAGGCGGGCATAGATGTCGCCGGACGAGCCACCGGGGGGCATCTGGCGCAGCAGGTCGGCCATCTCGGCATGGTCTAGCCAGCGTGCAGAGTGCCAGCGGTGTTGTTCGCCCGGCGACCAGTTATAGGTGTAGTCGCCCAGCGCGGCCAACCGGTCCAGGCAGCCCAGGGCCAGGTCGGGCACAGCAGGGATGGTTTCAAAGGAGAGGGCGGCCAGTGGACGTGTCAGCCCGGCCAGGACTTCCAACTCAAAGCCTTCCACATCGATCTTGCAGAAAGCGGGTTCGCCATAGCGGTCGATCAGGTCGTCAAGCGTGGTCACGGCCACGGTCACAGTACTATCCCAGCGCACAGCGGCAAAGGAATCCACCTGCTGCACGGCATGGATCCAATCTGGCGAGAGGGTGCTGACTGTGGGGTTACCTTCGCTGACCAACATCGTCTGTGTGCCGGGGGCCGCGCCCACGGCCTGTTCCACCAGCGTGACCTCCGGCGTCCGTCCATAGAGACGGTGCAGAAGCTGCATACAGTGGGGTTGCGGTTCGACGGCGACCACGCGCGCCCCCAGCCGCCGCCAGACCGCGATGCGGTTGCCGACATGCGCGCCGATGTCAAAACAGAGGTCGCCGGGTTGAATCCACTGGGCATAGAAGCGCGCCATGCGTTGCGCCTGGAAGGGTTTGCCGTAATAGATGACCAGCGAGCGGGCCATGCCCAGGGCACGCCGCACCGGACGCAGAGCGGGCAGCTTCATACCTCAAGACGATAGCATAGCGGGGGGCGATCGACAAACAGCGTTTCAACGGCCTGCCGCGGCCATCATCCGGCTTTAGACCGGGACTTCCTCCAGCGGCAGGTTGGCGTAGACGTCCAGCGTGAGGTCGGCGGAACGAGGGTCGACCTGGCTGCGATAGTAAGCCGCCGCGCCGATCATGGCGGCGTTGTCGGTACAGAGAAAGAGCGGCGGGATATGGAGTGGCAGCCCCTGCGCCTCAAAGCGCGCCCTCGCCGTTTCGCGCAGATAGGCGTTGGTGCTGACCCCGCCGCAGATACAGACCTGCTGCGCGCCAAAGGCAGCGGCGGCATCTGCGGTCTTGTCCACCAACACATCGCCAACCGCGGCCTGAAACGAGGCAGCGATATCCGCCGCCACCTGCGGATTGGTCGGCGACACCCCTGCCTGATCCAACTGGCGGGTCAGGTTGAGGACAGCGGTCTTCAGCCCGGAAAAGCTAAAGTCGAAGCGGTGTTCCCCCTGGGTCATCAGGGCGCGCGGCAGCGGGTAGCGGTTGGGGTCACCGTTCTGTGCGGCGCGCTGGATCGCCGGGCCGCCGGGAAAGCCCAGGCCGAGCAGCCGCGCCACCTTGTCAAAGGCTTCGCCCGCAGCGTCGTCCAACGTGCCGCCAAGCCGCCGGTAACGGCAGTGCCCGGTCATCAGGATCAGTTCGGTATGCCCGCCGGAAACGATCAGCACCAGCGCGGGGAAGCGGTCGCCGGGCGGCGCGCCGTTCACGACCAGCCAGTTGGAGTAGATATGCCCTTCCAGGTGGTTGACCGGCAGCAGCGGCAGACCGGAGGCAAAGGCCAGCCCCTTGGCCGCGTTGACGCCGACCAGCAGGCTCCCGGCCAGCCCTGGCCCGTAGGTCACAGCCACGGCATCCAGCCCCGCCACGCCATCCAGCCCGGCCTCGGCCAACGCCTGGCGGATCACCGGCTGGATCGAGAGGACATGCTGGCGGCTGGCGACTTCGGGAAAGACGCCGCCAAAGCGCCGGTGCAGGTCGATCTGGGTGGCGACCACGTTGCTGCGGATGGTCTGCCCATCTTCGACCACAGCGGCGGCGGTTTCATCACAACTGGTTTCTATGGCAAGAATCTTCATTATTGCTGTCGCGCCTCAGGTTCCTGGGGACAGGGGGCAGCGGGTTGGGCGCGCGCCGCCCAGACCAGCAGCGCCAGCCCCGTAATCCCCAGCCCGATCAACGCCACCAGTTTATACAGGCGGTCGTCCAGCACCAAAGTCAACACGCCAAAGATCGCGCAAAAGACCCAATAGCCGATCACAATCGTGCGTTCGGCCAGCCCCAAGTCGAGCAGGCGAAAGTGCAGATGGTCACGCCCCCCCTGTCCAGGGCGCAGGCCGCGGCGCAGCCGGTCGATAATCAGCCAGGCCACGTCAAGCACGGGCAGCCCGATCACCAGCATCACGGTTGCCAGCCGTGCGCCGCCGATGATGCCCAGGCTGGCCACGGCAAAGCCGAGAAAATAGCTGCCTGTGCTGCCCATAAAGATGCGCGCTGGGGCGAAATTGAAGGGCAGAAATCCCAACGCCACGCCGAGCAGCGCCACCGGCAGCACGGCCACGCTTGCCTGCGGCGGATCCACCACAAAGAGCATGTGCAGCGCCAGAACGATACAGAGGATCGCGGTCACCCCGGACACCAATCCGCTCAGCCCGTCCAGCCAGTTGATGGTGTTCATCATGCCCACAAACCAAAAGAGGGTCAGCGGGATGACCAGCCAGAAGGGCAGCCCCTCCGGCCCAAAGAAGAAGCCTTCGCCAAACGGGTTGTTGATGTGTTTGATAAAGACCAGCCCAGCACAGGCGATCAGCGCCGCGCCGATCTGCACCGCGTACTGCGGGCCAGTGCCCAGTTCATAGCGGTCATCCACAAACCCGGCGACGACGCAAAAGACGCTGCCTGCCAGCAGCGCGGCCAGCCGCCGCGCCTCGTTGGGGTCGTTGCGCGGGGGGAACCAGGCCTGCCAGGAAGCAGGTGCAATCTCCGGCACGATCAGGGTCAAAAGCAGGGTGATCACAAAGCCGCCAAAGATCGCCAGCCCGCCCGTGCGCGGGATCACCCCCCGGTGTCTGCGGCGGCCGCCGGGGCGATCCACCAGCCCCAGCCGCACCCCGACACGGCCCGCCAGTGGCGTCAACGCCAGCGTCAGGGCAAAGCCAGTGATCAAGATGGCAAGGTAGAACATGGGTGGCCGCCCGGCGCGACAGACGCCGGGATCAAGGGCAACGCCCCCAGAAGGGGGCTGGCGGGACGGTGCGGTTCATCTCAGGGGCGCATGTTGGTGAGTGTGCGCGGGTAGGCGATGGTCTCACGCACATGATCCAGACCGCAGACCCAGGCTACCGTGCGCTCCACGCCCAGCCCAAAGCCGCTGTGCACCACCGATCCATAGCGGCGCAGGTCAATGTACCATTCATAGACCTCGCGCGGCAGGTTGTGACGCTCGATGGCCTCCACCAGCTTTTGCGGGTCGCTCATGCGCTCGCTGCCGCCGATGATCTCACCGTAGCCTTCAGGCGCAAGCAGATCCACGCTGCGGCAGACCTCCGCCCGCCCTGGCTCCGGCTCCATATAAAACGCCTTGACCTGGGTGGGGTAGTGATGGACAAAGACCGGCTTCTCGAATTGGGCGGCGAGATAGGTTTCATGGGGGCTGCCAAAGTCGTCGCCCCACTCGATGGCGGGCACAGGGTCGGGATAGCCCGGCACCAACTCGCCCGCAGCCGCCGCGGCGTTGATCATCTGCACCGCTTCGTCATAGTGGATGCGCGCGAAGGGGGGCGTCACCTTCTCCAGATGGGTCAGGTCACGCTCCAGCGTCTTCAGTTCCGGCCCGCATTCGGCCAGGCAGCGCTGCACGATGGCGGAGACAAACTGCTCCGCCACCTCCATCAGCCCGTCCAGGTCGCAGAACGCGATCTCCGGCTCCACCATCCAAAACTCCTGGAGATGGCGGCGTGTCTTGCTTTTCTCGGCGCGGAAGGTGGGACCAAAACAGTAGACCTTGCCAAAGGCAAAGATATTGGCCTCGTTGTAAAGCTGCCCCGTCTGGGCCAAATAGGCCGGTTCGCCGTGATAGTCGATGGAAAAGAGGGTGGTGGTTCCCTCCGCTGCGGCGGGCGTCAGGATGGGCGTATCCACGTTGAGAAAGCCGTGGCTGTCCAGCCAATCACGAATCGCACGGATGATGACGGCGCGCACGCGCATGGCGGCCCACTGGCGCGATGACCGCAGCCAGAGGTGGCGGTTCTCCATGAGGAATTCAACGCCATGTTCTTTGGGCGAGATGGGGTACGGGTCGGCGATCTGGACGATCTCCAGGTCGCGCACGTCCAACTCATAGCCGCCCGGGATGCCAGGAGCGCGCGGCTCGGCCTTGACTTCGCCAGTCACGCGCAGGCTGCTCTCTTGGGTCAGTTCTTTGGCCGCCTCAAAGGTCTCATCCGGCACATTGCCGCGGAAAACCACAGCCTGGCAGATGCCGGTTCCATCGCGCATCTGCAGAAACTGAAGTTTGCCCTTGCCGGTCTTGTTATACAGCCACCCTTGCAAGGTGACGGTTGCGCCCACATGGTGTTGAAGCTGATTGATCTGCACGACA
>CAZYQJ010000243.1:1616-7486 GCA_964649925.1 uncultured Litorilinea sp. | reverse complement strand
CATCGAAGACATGCTGATCCGTTACCATCGCATGCTAGGGCGGCCTACGCTCTGGGTCCCCGGCACCGATCATGCTGGGATCGCCACCCAGAACGTGGTCGAGCGCGCCCTGGAAACCCAGGGCATTACCCGCCACCAGATGGGGCGTGAAGCCTTTGTGAACGAAGTCTGGCAGTGGAAGGAGGAATACCACGGCCGCATCAGCGCGCAACAGCGGCGCATGGACATCTCCGCCGACTGGACGCGTGAACGCTTCACCCTGGACGACGGGTTGAGCGCAGCCGTGTTGGAGACCTTCATCCAGCTTTTCAACGAAGGGCTGATCTACCGCGCCAACTACCTGGTCAACTGGTGCCCGCGCTGCACCAGCGCCATCAGCGACCTGGAAGTGATATACGAAGACGTCAAGGGCAAGTTCTACACCTTCCGCTACCCGCTCAAAGAGGGCGGCCATGTGGAGGTGAGCACCACGCGGCCGGAGACCATCCTGGGCGACACAGCGGTGGCCGTCCACCCCGACGACGAACGTTACCGCCATCTGGTGGGCAAGACCGCGCTCGTGCCCATACTCAACCGCGAGATCCCGATCATCGCCGATGAGTACGTGGACCCTGAATTTGGCACAGGCGCGCTCAAGGTCACGCCCGGACATGACCCGAACGACTATGAGATCGGCAAGCGTCACAACTTGCCCATGATCAACATCATGAACCACGACGCCAGCCTCAACGAACAGGCCGGACCCTATGCGGGCCTGGATCGTCTTGTGGCGCGCGAGAAACTCTGGGCCGACATGGAAGCCGCTGGTCTCACCGTGCGCGTCGAAGAGCGCGTGCATTCGGTGGGTCATTGCCAGCGCTGCCACACCGTCGTGGAGCCGCTGCTCAGCGAACAGTGGTGGGTCAAGACCAAACCCCTGGCTGAACCGGCCATCGAAGCCGTGCGCAGCGGCGCCATCCAAATCATCCCGCAGCGCTTCGAGCGCATCTACTTCCACTGGATGGAAAATATCCGCGACTGGTGCATCAGCCGCCAACTCTGGTGGGGCCATCGCATCCCAGTCTGGTATGGCCCGGACGGCCATGCCTTTGCCGCGCGCAACGAAAACCAAGCCCTGCAAGCCGCCATTGCCCACTACGGCGAGGCTGTGCACCTGGAACAAGACCCTGACGTCCTGGACACCTGGTTTAGCAGCGGCCTCTGGCCTTTCAGCACCCTCGGCTGGCCCGAACAGACAGACGACCTCAAGACCTACTACCCCACCACCGTGTTGGAGACCGGCTACGACATCATCTTCTTCTGGGTGGCGCGAATGATCATGTTTGGCCTCAAATTCACCGGAGACGTGCCGTTCCGCTACGTCTACATGCACGGTCTGGTGCGCGATGCCGAAGGGCGCAAGATGAGCAAGAGCCTGGGCAATGCCCTGGACCCACTCGACCTCATTGCCGAGTACGGCAGCGATGCGCTCCGCTTTAGCCTGCTCACCGGCGGCACACCCGGCAATGACATGCGCCTCAGCACCACGCGCGTCGAGGCCAACCGCAACTTTGCCAATAAGGTCTGGAACGCGGCCCGCTTTGTCATCATGAACCTGCAGGATCGCTCACTCCCGCTCAGCGCGGACACGGACCGCTTCAACATCTCCTACGAGTTGCCCGATACCGATGCCCTGTCGCTGCCCGACCGTTGGATCCTGAGCCGCCTGGCCTCTGTCCAGACCGAGGTCACGCGCTTGATCGAAAGTTGGCAGTTGGGCGAGGCAGGCCGCCAACTCTACGAGTTCCTCTGGAACGAATACTGCGACTGGTACATCGAGGCGGCCAAGGTGCGTCTCTACGACGGCACACCCGCCGAAGCCCAGGCCACGTCCCAGGTGCTTGCCTATGTGCTGGAGCAAAGCCTGCGCCTGCTCCACCCCTACATGCCCTTCCTCACCGAGACCATCTGGCAAAACCTGCCCGGCCTGGCTGTGGATGGTCGCGCCCTCATCGTCTCGCGCTGGCCGCAACACAGCGGCCTCCTGGACCCCGCTGCCGATGAGGAATTTGGGCGCATTCAGGAGATCGTGCGCGCCATCCGCAACGTGCGCAGCGAGTACAATGTGGAACCGGCGCGGCGCATTGCCGTCCACATCAGCGCCGGTGACCAGATGAAGCTGATCCAGGAGAGCCAGCCGCTCCTCACCAGCCTGGCGCGGCTGGACCCAGAACGGACAGAGATCGCGCCGGATCTGCCTGCACCAGAAAAGGCCGTGACCGTCGCCATCGCAGGAACCACCGTCTATCTGCCGCTAGCAGGCATGGTGGACCTGGTGGCCGAACGCAGCCGTCTGCAAAAGGAGATCGACAACCTGGACAAGCAGATCCAGCGCAGCGAAGGGCTGCTCGGCAACCCCGGCTTTGTCAACAAAGCGCCCGCCGACGTGATCGAACGCGAGCGCAACAAACAGGCCGAATTACGCAGCAAACGCGGCCAACTGCTTGAACGATTAGCGACACTCTAGCCCGTCGGGGATTTCGGCTTCACCCCCGTTCAGGGTTACAATTCGTGGGCTGGTTGTGACATGGCGGCGCTGCACATCTTTGCTGTTTGATTTGTGATAATTTTGACAAGTGATTGGGCGTGTGCTATAGTCCTGTGCCGATTGGTGACGAGCCAGAAGCAGCATCCACCACGCGACGATCCCGGCCACACAGGGTTGGCGCGTGACCTTCACATGTAGACAATCTGCCGGTTTTCCTACCGGCTATTCCGATTGATAATTCGGCGGACCACCCCTGCCGTCATAACCGACCAGTCCGTCCTGAAGTCTGAGCGCTGTCAGAAGGAGACATCACCCAGATGGCGAAGATATCCGAACTGAGCGGCGAAGCGCGCGAAAAACGAATCGCCGAGCTAAAGGCCAAGATGAAAGCCGCTGCTGCAAAGGCCAAGGCCGCTCAAGAGGCTGGTGAAGCGCCCGCCGCGGCAGCTCCGCCTCCTGCCGAACCTGCCCCCGCTGCCGCCGAACCAGAAGCCCAAGCGGAGCCGGTGGCGACAGCAGAAGCTGAACCGGAGGCGGTTGCCGAGGCCGAACCGACACCCAAGCCTGCCCCCAAAGCCCGTCCCGCGCGCGAGGCCGCACCCGCCGATGGCAACGGTGCAGCCGCCCCTCGCCCGGCGCCACGCCCCGCGCCTGCACCGCAGCCCCGAGAGGCAGCGGCCGCGCCCCCCACCCCCCAGGAGATGACACGGCGCGAATTCATGACCTATGCCTGGGGCGCTGCCCTGGGATTGCTGGCGCTTGAAGGCGGCGTGGTCTCGTTCATGTTTATGTATCCACGTTTCCGCGCAGGTGAGTTTGGCGGTGAATTCTTCCTCGGCCCGGCCGACTCGCTGCCCGCGCCCGGTGCAGACCCCATTGCCAACAGCGCAGGCAAGTTTTGGCTGGTCACAACCGAAGAAGGGGACCCTAAAGCGCTCTACATGGTCTGCACCCACCTAGGCTGTCTCTACAAATGGGACGAGTCCAACGGTCGCTTTGAATGTCCCTGCCACGGGTCCAAGTTCACCCATGACGGCTATTATATCGAAGGGCCGGCCCCGCGCTCGCTGGATCATTTCGAGGTTTCCGTCGAAAACGGTGAAGTCATTGTGGATACCGGCGCGCGGATCACTGGCGCGCCGGCCACCGAATCACCGTCCCGCGCTACGGCGTAGCGCACGTTCAGCCGCCATCGCGTCTGCGCCAGTTCGTTCTCTCACCAGGTCATCACGTTTCGCATCAGCGTCAAGTTTCACTCGGGTTCACGAAACGGAGTTGCAATGGCTGTCCAACCAGAAGTCCGCAACAAGGGGATTCTAAACACCATCCTCGGCGTTGCCGACGATACATTTACACGCATCACCGCCGGGATTAGCGCTGGCGAAATGCGGCGTATGCTGCGCGGTGAGCCGCCTGGCCGGCCCAACCCCCGGCTCAAACCGCACTCGGAAACGTTCCTGCTCCACATTAAACCGACCTATTATCACGAGAGCGTGACCCGCTTCACCCACACATTCCGCCTGGGCCTGCTCTCGACCTATTTGTTTTTTGTGGAGACCATCACCGGCATCTTCTTGATGATCTGGTATGCGCCTTCCCCGGATCGCGCCTATGAAGACATGATCCGCCTGCTCAGCAACGTGCCCTTCGGCCAGTTTATGCGCGATCTCCATCGCCTGGGCGCAGAGTTGATGGTCGCCATTGTCACCTTGCACATGGTCAGAGCGTACCTGACCGGGAGCTACAAAGCCCCGCGCCAGTTCACCTGGTTCACAGGGGTGATCCTCCTGGTGATTACGCTCTTCCTGAGCTTCTCCGGCTATTTGCTGCCGTGGGACCAACTGGCCTTCTGGGCTGTGACCATCGGCACGTCAATGGCCGAAGCCGTGCCGCCTGCCATCGTCGGCGAAACCGTTAACCTGCTGGCGCGCGGCGCGCCCGATATCGGCGCTAACGGTCTGCTGCGCTTCTATCTGCTGCACGTCTTCTTCCTGCCGTTGCTGCTCTTCCTCTTCTTCTTTGTACATTACTACAAAGTTGTACACTTTGGCATCAGCCTGCCCGCGCAGGAAGAGGAAGTCGGCCAGGATACAGCCAACAAAGTTCCGGCAGACCGGCGCGTCTATTTCCTGCCCGACGTGATGATCGATGAGGCCAGTTTCCTGATCGGTTTCACCGCTCTGATGGTTGTGATTACCGCCTTCTTCTTCCAGGCCCCGCTGGAGTCGATTGCCAACCCACAGTCCACACCGCTGCACACGGTCGCGCCGTGGTACTTCTACTGGCTGCAAGGGCTGCTCAAGATCGCCGATAAGATGATCGCGGGCGTTATCCTACCCGGCGTGTTGTTGGTACTGCTGATGGCGATCCCCTACCTGGATCCGAACCCGAGCCGCCGCGGCAAGGACCGCCGCGTCGCCATCATCAGCGGTATTGTTGCCGGGATCGTCATGATCATCCTGAGCTGGATGGGGACCCCGCAGTATGCCGTGCAAGGTGCGCCTGCGGTCGAAATCGTCCAGGAGTTGATGCCCGAAGAAGGCGCAGGCCTGGTGCGCGAGATGGGCTATGAACATCTACCGATCGGCGTATTCGACACGCGCGAGATTCATGAGGTCGAGGACGCAGAATTTGCCGAACTCCTACATGAGTTCGCCGCTTCGGTTCGACGCTTCGACGATCAGGATGACGACTTCAACAACGCCTATGGCATCCTCGAGATCAGCCAGAACCAAGCCGGGTTGAAGCGGATTGACTGGGAGATCAACTGGATCAACGCCCAGGGTGGCAGCGACCAGTTCACCCGTACATTCTTCCTGCACGAAGACTCGATGTATTGGGAACAGTACGGGCTGCGCGACTTCAGCTTTGCCCGCGAAACACCGGAGGAGCAGTAACTCAGCATGCACAGACCCTGGTATTCTTTCCTCTATATCAAGTCACCCATCGTCAAGATCGCCCTGGGGATCCTTTCTGTGCTGCTGGCCGTGGTCGTCCTCCTGTTTATGGGGCTGCTTGAAGAGCGACGGATGGCTGCCCAGACAGGCAACTGGGAAGGCCGCAGCATCGAGAAGGGCGCTGAAATCTGGGCCAACAACTGCGTCGAATGTCACGGCTTTAACGGCGAAGGCGGCGCAGGCCCTGCCATCAACAGCAAATACTTCTTCACACAACGTCTGGCCGATGTCGGCTTTGCCGGGACGCTGGAGGACTACATCAAGCTGACCGTCGCCGCTGGTCGTCCCAGCAAGACACAAGGGCAGTGGGTTGTCGTGATGCCCACCTGGGGCACCCGCTATGGTGGCCCGCTGCGCGACGACCAGGTGCAGCAAGTCACCGATTA
>CAZYQJ010000243.1:0-1516 GCA_964649925.1 uncultured Litorilinea sp. | reverse complement strand
GCACCCGCTATGGTGGCCCGCTGCGCGACGACCAGGTGCAGCAAGTCACCGATTACATTCTCAACTGGGAAACCACAGCCCTGCAGCAGACCGATGAGGAAGACCCCTGGATTCCGTTCGCCGACGCGCCCAGCAAGGCTGTGGCGGGCGGTGAAGACGCGGCAGGTGACGCGGCAGCAGGCGCAGAAGCGGCAGGCCCACGCGACCCGCAGACCATCTTCACCGAACTGGCCTGCGCTGGCTGTCACATCTTGACCGAGCCGCAGACCGACGCCTCCCGTGGGCCCATCGGCCCGAACATGGGCAACCTGCATGAAAATGCACCGAACCGCGTGGAAGGTCAAGACGCAGAGACCTACGTCCGCAACAGCATTATCGACCCCAACGCGTTTGTCGTGCCCGGATACCAGCCCAACCTGATGCCCGCTGGCCTGGCCGACCGCATGACGCCGGAAGAGTTTGATGCACTCGTGGCGTGGCTGCTGGACCCGAACCGCAATCCCTAGTGGCCCGCGAGCCCTACTTGACGCACAAAGCACCTGCCGCCGCGGCGGCAGGTGCTTTTCTGTTCGTGCCTTTGGCGCGGCTGGTGATATAATCCAACCGCAAATCATTTCGCCAGACCCGCAGGAGCCATGCACGAATCCTATTCGCTCACGCGTGACCCTACATATTACCTGACCGTCAGCTTCTTTGCGCTGCTGACCACAGCCATGCCCGCCCTCTTAGGCCAGCCGCGCTTCTTGCCGTTCCTCCAGGCAATCACCCTGACCATCTTCATCGCCATCCCCTTGCGCAAGGGCCATCTGCGCGGCGCACTCAATGTCATGGCCCTCTGGCTTATCCTCCAGTTTGGGCTGATGACGCTGCTGAGTTGGGCCTTTGGCGGCCTGGTCGAGCGCGCGATTGCCAATGGCTTTGCCTACCGGGGTGAACTGACCTCCTGGTTCTACAGCGGCGCCATCCTGCCCGGCAGCCTGCAGGCGGCACCCCTCGCTCGTCTGGTCGAGGTAATAGGCATCATCGTGGGCAGCGTGTTCACTGCCGGGCTGATTGGCGCATGGTTTCTGGTGCGCGCCGTAGACCTGGCAGGCTTTGGCACAGGCACATTACTCACCTCACTGGATGCACCAGCCTTGATCCTGCGGGTGATCCCGATCTGGTCGCTGGTGCGGATTACAGGCTACGCCGGGCTAGTGACCCTGCTGGCCGAACCACTGCTCACCAACATCTGGTCCCCCACCCATTACTGGCATCACCGGCAGCGTCTGCTTCTAGTCTCGCTTGGGTTGATTATCGCCGGGTTGCTGCTCGAACTGATCCTGCCCGGGTTTGTCGCACGAACCAGCTAGGCTCTTCTGCCCATGCTTATCAAGCGCGTCACCATCCAAGGCTTTAAGACCTTCGCCAAGCGCACCGAGTTCGTCTTTGACCCCGGTGTCACGGCCATTGTCGGCCCCAACGGCAGCGGCAAAAGCAATGTCGTGGATGCCATCCGCTGGTGTTTGGGCGAACA
>CAZYQJ010000242.1:5470-7501 GCA_964649925.1 uncultured Litorilinea sp. | reverse complement strand
CCCAATAACGTAGCAGATAGGTGACCGCAGCCGCGGCCAGCAGGCTGCCCACCAGCACGACCGGCAGGCTCAAGATCGTCGGTTCGGTATTCATGGCTGTTTGCGCACAGGTACAGCGCCCCCCTGGGGTTGTTCAGCCCGCATGCTGCCTGGGTGGCGGAAGGAGGGTGTTCTGCGGCGCAGCCCACGCCACCAGCCACGCGCCAACCGGCCCAGGCCGTCGCCGACGGATGGCGGCTCGCTGACGGGCAGCGGCTGGCGCAGGGTGTGTTCCGGAAAGGTGATATCGGTCAAAATCGGCTGCTGATTGGTGACGGGCAGTTGGTCGACCAGCACCAAGTAGCTGCACGCCAGCGCGATGACCAGTTCAATCATCCCGATCAACGCGATCAGCGCCGGAATCCCCAATAACACCCCGACCACTGCCTGCACCGGAATACACCACAATAACAGCGCCACGCCATAGAAGAGCGGGTTATCGCTCAACCCCAACATGACCAGCACGCAGAGCGCCAGCCAGACAAACAGCGACGTGACTTGCGGCACAATCTCTGGGATGCGCATGCTATCGTGGAGGGTTTGCCACACGACAAAGATCAAGATCAAAACCAGCGCGCGCAGCAGCATACTACCCGACTGGTACAGCGAAGGGGGCCGTCGCGCCTGGTTCGCCGACAGCGCCAGGATCATACACGCCAGCGCGGTGACCGCGGTCATCACCCCAGCCCATTCGGCGGGAATCTTCTCGACCTGCACCGCGACCGCGCCCACGCCCACCTGGATGATGAACAAACCGGCCAAGGCCGACCGCCACTCCCACAGCAGGATGATCGCGCCCGCCACCGCGCCCATCACGATCAGGCCGATGTTGGTGCTAAAGAAGGTCAGCAAATCCGGTAGACCGCTCATGCACTATCCCTCATACCGGCGCACAAACCTGCTGCGCCTCCAAACTGTGCCGCACGCCTACTGTAACAGCAGATAGGCCATCAGGATTGCGACCATCACCCATCCCATGTACCCTGCGCCTTCGAGCACACGCAGCACACCGCCCCAGCCGTTGCTCGCCTGGTTGACCCCCCACCACGAAAAACGAAACAGCCACTGCAGCCGCGTCAACCGGCTCAACCGTTCGGGCCAGGGGCCAAGCGCGGCCCAGACCGTCGGGCGCAGCGATACCAGCGCGATCCCCAAGATCAGCGGGAGCGATACCGCTACCCAAACCGGCCAATCGGCCACCACGTTGGGCGGATTGCCCAGCATGGGCGGGATAGCCCCTTCCAGGCTCGCAAGCGCCGCTGTAGCCTCTGGGAAAAAGCCCACAATCGCCAACGGCACTCCCAACGCCATCACAGCGGCCAGCAGCCGGATCATCATGCCGGGTCGCAGCGCAGGCTGCTCGCTAGGTTGGCTGCTCCAACTGCGCAGCATAGCCGCCACCTGAATGGACTGTGCCAGCATGATCCCGCCGAACAGCAGCAGATAGATCGGCCCTTCCGCCAACAGCCGCGCCAGCGAAGGCTGGGTCAAAAAGCCTGGCGTGAAGGGAACCCCGGCCAGCGCCAGCGCGCCGACACTCACCGGGATCTGCCATCCCCACGCCTGCCACACCTGATCCCCTACCAGCCAGAGCGCACCACCCAACGCCAGCGCGGTCGTCGGCCAGATCAGCCCTGCCGGGCCTTGACGAAACGCCAGCGCCCCCGACAGCGCCGCCAACCCTGCCGACGTGACCAGCACAAAAGTGGTGTGGTTCGGCTGGTCGGCTGCCGTCCATGCCGCCACCGCGCTGCCCAACAACGACAGAAGCAGGATCAAAATGATATCGGGCGCCAGCAAAATATAGGGGGCGCCCAGTTCCACTGTCCACCCCAGCAGCCACAGGCCGCACAACACAGGAACCATGTGGTCTAGCAGCCGCTCGGCCACGTTGACCTGGCGTGTCTGGGTGGGCAGGAGCCACAGGTGGAACGGGTAGATCCCAGCGCGGATGAGGGCCGCCAGCAGCATCAACCCCACCGTTTCAGGAGG
>CAZYQJ010000242.1:3161-5370 GCA_964649925.1 uncultured Litorilinea sp. | reverse complement strand
GCGACAAAAAAGAGCGCCAACCCGGTCAACCAACCAGGCCGGCGCATCCAGCGCCCGACGCTTTCAACGACAATGGCGCCGATCAGCAACGCCACAGCCGGCCCCACCGGCGAAACAATGAGCTGCAGGACAGTGATCACGATGGATCATTGTAGCACAGCCGCCAAACGCCTACAAGCCAGCGGCGTGGTGGCTGGCTGACCGCACGCTGCGCTTATGGGTGGGACTGTGTCTCCAGCACGGTCACAGGCACCGGGCCCGCCATGCGCTGGCGCATGGCCGTGTCATAGTCTACATCCACCACCCAGCCACGGCTGAGCAGCAGGCCAATGTGATGGCGTGCCGCCACGTCGATCACCAGGAACGGGCCTTCTATACGCCCATCGCTCCATTCCAGCCAGATACGCCGGTTGAGGTCCCCCTGCCGCAGCAGCGCCGCATACCCGGCGCATTCGCCACACGGCTGAATTTGACCCAGGTCCAAACGATAGTGATAGACCTCCTGCATGATGCCGGGGTTGTAGTACATGGCTTTGCCCCAGATCGGCAGCGGCGTACGCTCGCTGTACGCAGGGATGAGGCTGTCTGCAGACATGCCCCCGTAGCCCGCTGCGGGGGCAGGATTCTCGGCGGGCGTGCCTTCTGCAACGGTCGCAGCGGGAGCTGCGGAAGGCGGCACTAGCGTGAAGCTGCCGCGATAAAAGCGTGGGTCTTCAATATCCAGCACGCCCTCGATTCTCACAGCAACCACATGCGCGGGTTGCGCCCCCAACGCCGGTGTGGGTACAGGCGTGGCCGTGGGTTTGGTCGGCGCTGCCGCTGCGTTCACAGCGACCGGCGCAGCATGACCTGTGCTGACCCGAAACGCTTCACGGTGAAACTTGGCATCTTCGGCAGGTGGCGTAAGCGTGGGCCGGTAGACAAAACCAGATGCAAAAAACGCCTCGCCGCCCGTCAAATCCTCTCCCTGGTTTGCAGCCACTACCGGGCTGCGAAGGATGCAGATAATGCACAGCCCCCAAATAAAGACAACCGATATCCAGACGTTACGCATATGACACTCCTCGAACATTCAGGACGTAGTGCAAGCGGTATAGAGGAAGTCTTTTCCACGCCTGGTCTGCGGCAAGCGTGAATACCGATTTCATCGGGCGATGCGTTCAGGAGCGTCTGTCCGGTCATGGTCGGCTAGTTTGCCATCAGGGGAAAAAAGATGCAACTCTCGAGCAACGATGAGCAACGGGTCAAGGCCGTTGAATTGGCACAGGCGGAAGCACAATGCTACACTGTGCAGGACGATCCATCGAAGCGTGCGGTACGCACGACCGGCCACGAATTGAGAAACATACTGCGGACGACAACTGCGATGAGCCTCGCGCAACACCCTCTTGGAGAGACCGGCCTGCGAGTTTCCGCCCTGGGTCTGGGGCTGGCTGCGCTGGGCCGCCCCGGCTATATTACGCTGGGGCATAACCACGATCTGGCGGGTCAAACCGGCGTTGACGATATGCAAGCGCGTACTCATGCCGTGCTTGACCAGGCCTGGCAGGGCGGCATAACCTATTTTGATGGGGCCCGATCCTATGGCCGCGCCGAGGAATTCCTGGGGACATGGCTGCGCCACCATGAGACTGGCGACACACAGCCGGTCGTCGGCTCCAAGTGGGGCTATATCTACACGGCAGGTTGGCAGGTGGAGGCCGATCAGCATGAGGTCAAGGATCACACCCTGCCTGTGCTGCAGCGCCAGTGGCAGGAGAGCTACGGCCACTTGGGTTCCTGGCTGCGCCTCTACCAAATCCACTCGGCGACCTTTGAAAGCGGCGTCCTTGAGCGCGTTGAGGTGCTGAACGAACTGGCCCGCCTGAAGGCGGAGGGCGTCCACATCGGCCTAACGCTCAGTGGGGCTGACCAGCCTGCTGTGCTGGAAGCGGCGTTGGCTGTCCAGGTGGACGGACAACGGCTGTTTGAGACCGTCCAGGCAACATGGAACTTGCTGGAACCTTCGTGCGGGACGGTGTTGGCCGCGGCGCGTGCGGAGGGTGTGGGGGTGATCGTCAAAGAGGCGCTTGCCAATGGCAGGCTCACACGCCGCAACGCCGATCCGGCCTTTGCGCCCAAACGAACTGTCTTGCAGACGCTGGTAGATCAGCACGCCACCACGGTGGACGCGCTGAGAGCCATGAAGGCTGCAGGCATCACGCTGCTC
>CAZYQJ010000242.1:0-3151 GCA_964649925.1 uncultured Litorilinea sp. | reverse complement strand
GACGGGGAAGGCAGCAGCATCGTTGCTTGCATCCTGCGGCGATGGCGCAGCCGTGGGCTGATGTCGTGCTGAGCGGCGCAGCCACCACGGAACAGCTTGCCTCCAATCTGCGCGCGGCTGAGGTGCAGCTAGATCAGGAAGAATGGGCGGCACTGGCGCACCTGGCCGAACCGCCTGAGGTCTACTGGGCGACGCGCAGCCGTCTGCCTTGGAATTGATTGCAACACAAACGGGCCCGTGTAGAGAATCGACCGAGGAGAAAGAACATGAGCGACCTGCAAGCACAGTTCGACGCTGCCGCCGCTGCCGTGCAAAAGCTGCCCGCCAAGCCCAACAATGACACGCTGCTCCAGTTGTACGCGCTCTACAAACAGGCCACCGTGGGCGACGTCAGCGGCAAGCGCCCCGGCTTTACCGATATCGTGGGCCGCGCCAAATATGACGCCTGGGCCAAGCTCCAAGGCACGGCGCAGCCCGCCGCCATGCAGCGCTATATTGACCTGGTGGCGAAGCTCCAGCAGGCGTGACCGGCGCTATTCCTCGTCGCCGCGCACAGGCCGCCGCAAGGCTTTGATACGGCTGCGCTGCGCTTTGCGCGCCCGGCGTTCTGCCTGGGAGGCAACCGTGGGCTTGGTCTTGCGCCGCACCTTGGGCGGGATGGCTGCCCGGCGGATCAGGTCTACCAGTTGGCGCAATGCCTCATCCCGGTTACGCAATTGGCTGCGATAGCGCCGGGCATCGATCACGATCTGCCCGTCGGCAGTGAGCCGGTTACCCGCCAGGCGCAGCAGACGGGCGCGCACATCTTCGGGCAGCGAGGGCGAATGGGCCGCGTCAAAGCGCAGTTGTACCGCCGTCGCCACCTTGTTCACGTTCTGCCCGCCGGGGCCGGAGGCGCGCACAAAGTCCCACTGTAGCTCGTCGTCCTGGAGTTGAATCTCCGGCGTCACCGCAATCATCATCTAGAACCATTCTCATCCATCACGCAGGCGATACTGATTATGCATCATACTCGATCCACCCTAACCCACCTAGAATGCGGGCGCTGTGGGGAACGCTACCCTGCCGACCGGCTGATGAACCTCTGCCCCGCGTGCGGCAAGCCGCTGTTGGCGCGCTATGACCTGGCAGCCGCGGCACGCACCCTGACCAAAACCGCTTTACAAGACCGGCCCGCGACCCTATGGCGCTATGCCGAAGTGCTGCCCGTGCAGCGTGCGGATGCCATCTTCTCGTTGGGCGAAGGCTGGACGCCACTGGTTGGGGCGGAACGGCTGGGCCGCGCCATCGGCTGCCCTAACACTTATATCAAAGATGAGTCGCTCAACCCCACGGCCAGTTTCAAGGCGCGCGGGCTGTGCGTGGCCGTCAGCCGTGCCTATGAACTGGGGGCGCGGGAACTGGCCGTGCCCTCTGCGGGCAATGCTGCTGGGGCCATGAGTGCCTATGCCGCTGCCGCCGGTCTGCCCGCGCATGTCTTTATGCCCGCCGATGTGCCGCAGATGTTCCGCACCGAATGTACTGAATTGGGCGCCAGCGTCACCCTGGTGGACGGGCTGATCACCGACTGCGGCGTCAAGGTGCGCGAGGGGGTGCAGCAGCACGGCTGGTTTGACGTCAGCACCCTGCGCGAGCCGTACCGCGTCGAGGGCAAAAAGACGATGGGCTATGAGCTAGCCGAGCAGATGGGCTGGACGCTGCCCGATGTGGTGATCTACCCCACGGGCGGCGGCACGGGCCTGGTCGGCATGTGGAAAGCCTTTGCCGAGATGGAGGCGATGGGGCTGATCGGACCGCAGCGCCCGCGCATGGTGAGCGTACAAAGCACAGGTTGCGCCCCCATCGTGCGCGCCTTCGACCAGGGCGATGAGTTTGCCGAACCCTGGCAGGGAGCCAAAACCGTGGCCGATGGGCTGCGTGTGCCCGCGGCAGTGGGCGACTTCCTCATCCTGGCCGCGCTGCGCGAAAGCCGCGGTACAGCCATCGCCGTCAGCGACCAGGAGATGCTGGATGCCGCGCGCACAATGGGCAGTCACACCGGCATCTTCCCCGCGCCGGAGGGTGCGGCATGCCTGGCCGCACAGATCCACCTGCTGCAGCAGGGCTGGATCCAGCCGGATGAGACAGTGGTCCTATTCAACACCGGCAGCGGGCTGAAATACGCACACCTCTGGGCCTAGCGATGGGCGTGCATGGGCTGGTGGCGCAGTGCGGCGGGCCAACGCCGGTGGTCAACGCTACGCTGGCCGCGGCCATCGCGGCATGGCAGGCCGCACCCCACACAGGCCAATTGTGGGGCAGCCGCTTCGGGATGCACGGGCTGGTGCATGGGAATTGGACCGAGTTAACCCACCTTCCCCCCGCAACGCTGGCCGCGCTGCACGACCAACCGGGCGCGGCCCTGGGCAGCAGCCGTTACCGCGCCCAGTCGCGGGATATCCCCACCCTGATCGAACGGCTGGCCGCGGCGCGCATCGGCGTGCTGCTGCTCATCGGCGGCAACGGCACAATGGCCGCGGCCCACGCCATCCACCAGGCAGCCGTCCAGGCAGGCTATGACCAGGACAGCAGCCCGCTGCGCGTGATCGGCATCCCCAAGACTGTGGACAACGATCTGGCAGAGACCTACGCCGCGCCGGGCTATGGCAGCGCGGCGCGCTTTGTCGCCGAAACCACGCGCGGCGTGGGCCTAGACCTGCGCAGCATGGCAGGCTATGACCAGGTCGTCATGTTGGAGGTGATGGGACGGCATACAGGCTGGCTGGCCGCGGCATCGGCGCTCGCGCGTTCGCACCCTGGCGACCCGCCGCACCTCATCCTGCTGCCCGAAACACCCTTTGACGAACCAGCCTTTCTGCACCGTGTCCAGACCGTCCAGCGCAGCCAGGGAGTCTGTCTGGTCATCGCCGCCGAAGGGGTGCGCGATCAAGCGGGGAACTACCTGGCCGAGAAGCAACGACCTGCCGACCGTGACGCCAGCGGCCAGCGCATGTTGGGGCTGTCGGCAGGGGTCGCGCCCTACCTGGCAGGGCTGGTGCGCGAGCGGTTGGGGCTGATCTGCCGCCAGTTGCGGCCCGACACGATCCAGCGTCGAGCCGCGCCCTGGTCGCGCCGGTGGAACGGCAACTGGCCGCGCTGTGCGGGGCGGATG
>CAZYQJ010000241.1:0-7506 GCA_964649925.1 uncultured Litorilinea sp. | reverse complement strand
CCACACGCCGCTGCCGTAGGGCCAGGTGGTCGTCCCGACGCGGCGGTCGATGGTTTCCATCCAGGTTTCGGGGCTGTGCTGCCGCAGCGGTTCCAACTCGTGATGAACCTCCAGCAGCCCGCCGCACGTGGGGCAGGTGTAGATCACATCATAGAGCGAATATTCGCCTGGACAGCCACGAAAGCAGCGAAAGTAGGCGCGGTATGGCAGTGCGGTGTCAGGTAGGGGCATATGGGCAGATCTAGCCAGCATAAAGTCAGCCTTTAGACAAAGTATCCGGAGAATCGACGCGCAGCCTAATCTTACGGACATCCAGGGCATTCGCCAAATGGCTTGCGGCCCATCTATACCACAGGCTGCGCGCCAAGATACTCTGTCACGCGGATCTTTTCCGGGTCCAGCAGAGAGGCCATGCGATCGGTCAACTCGGCTTCGTCCTCAGGCAGCGCATCAGCCTGGCGCGAGAGCCGGTCCAGCCAGGCGGCTTCCTTGGGCGGCAGCGCAAAGTCACCGTCGCCATACGCCCGCCGCAGCAACGCCAGCGCGGCCTGGGCAGCGCGGCGTGTGCGGCCATATGCGCTCGTCTCCTGGACGATCTCTTGCGCAAGCTGCACCACCACATCAGGCCGCAGCACATACGCCTGCGGGTCCAGACAGGCGTCAGATCGCACAAGCCAATCGCGCAGCGTGGCCGCGGCCTCCGCGCCCTGTGCAGACGCCACGTTCATGAGCCGCGTCGCATAGACCAACTGCTCCAGCGAGACCGTGGGGGCCATCTCGCCCAGCAGTTTGACATTCTGCACCGATTCATTGCTCCACAAGTCCGCCGTGGCTTTGGCGATGTTGCCGATGGGCGACAGGTGCGCGCAGGCGGCCTCCGCCCCTTCCAGCGCAATCGGACAGCCGGTGATCGCCTTGAGGTAGGGCCCCTCATAGGCGCAGTCCTTGCTCGGCCCAACTGCGCCGCGTTCAAATGCCACCAGGCTGCGCGGCACTGTCAGTACACGCACCAGCGCGGCCCAGACCCGCGGCAGATAGCGTTTCTCGGCCAGCATCATGGCGGTGTTGCCAAACCCGCAGGCTGTGTCACCCGCCGGGATCACCCCATGTCTGTCCGCCACTCCTACGATCATGTCCCACAGGTGGGCCATATCACGGCAGGCCAGCACGCCCAAGGCAAAGACCACGGCTGGCAGGTCGCCGTAGAGCAGCGCATCGTCGTGGATCTCCTTGCCGCCTGTAGACTCAATTGACAACAAGTCTGCGCCCGCGGCGGCGCACAACTCAAAGCTACGCACCATCTTCTCCCAATACTCGCCCGACCGCATCCACGGTGGGCGCGCAAACTCACGAATATCATTCGGCGTCACGCGCAGTGCGCACAGCAATCCCTCCTGTGCCGCATAGCGGTCGAGCGTGGCGCGCAAAATCGCGGTGATCTCCGCGCCCCATTCGGGCGTCAGCGTCAATTCGGGCAGCAGTTCAAACTCGACCACCAGCCCCGGCGCTTGTAGCTCCACGGCACGCTTACACACTCCCTCGATCATCTGCGTGTACTGCTTCCTGATCTCCGGCATCGTGTCCGCGGATATTGAGATGTCGGGCAGCGTGAAATTGATTTCGGGGTAGACCGTCCCCGCGCCGATCTGCAGCCCATTGTTCAAACGCAGCGGACGTGGGGATCGCCCGAAGATCAGTTCGTCGGCGTGTTGTATGCATAGATGACGATACGCTTGCATGAGAGCCCTCCAGTTGATCTCTCAAAGCCTGAGGTTCAAAAAAAGAACCGGCACCCTTGTTTAAGTGCCGGTCGCTTACGTATCATGGGTGGGGTGTCTCAGCCGAGCCGCTTTTTGAACTCCTCGGCCAAGGCAGGTAGCACTTCATAGAGGTCGCCTACGATGCCATAATGGGCGCGCTCGAAGATGGGCGCTTCAGCATCGCGGTTGATGGCGACGATTACCTTGCTGCCGCCCATCCCGGCGAGGTGTTGGATCGCGCCGCTGATGCCTGCCGCGATGTATAAGTCAGGCCGCACGGTCTTGCCCGTCTGCCCCACCTGATGCTTGTAGGGGACATATCCGACATCCACCGCGGCGCGGCTTGCGCCCACCGCTGCGCCCAGAACGTTCGCCAGTTCGGTCACCAGCGCAAAGCCTTTAGCCGGGTCTGCCGCCACGCCGCGCCCGCCGGAGACGATGATCCGCGCATCGGTCAGGCTGATCTCGCCGCTGTCAGAGGACTTCACCTCCAGCACCTTTTCGGGAACCTGGCTTTCGTCCATCGTGGGCGTCAACGCCACGACTTCGGCAGCGCCGCCGGTCGCTTCGGGCATGGGGAAGGAACGCGGGCGTACGCTGGCAACCTGCACCGGCGTGTTAAAGTGGACATCCGCCAGGATGTTGTTGGAATAGATCGAACGCACTGCCACCAGTTTGCCGTCCTCAACGCGCAAATCCACTGCATCCGGGGCCAGGCCAGCATCCAGCGCGCACGCTACTGCCGCACAGAGGTCACGACCGCGCGCCGTTGCCGCGGCCAGCACGACCGTCGCGCCCGCGGCTTCTACTGCCTGTTGCAGCCCGGCAGCATAGGCGGACAGGCGGAACTGGGCATAGAGCGGGCCGGTGAGCGTGTAGACCGTCTGCGCGCCCATCGTACCGGCAGCGCTGGCGACGTCGCAAGCCGTCTCGCCCATCACCGCCGCGGCCAGGGGCACCCCCAACGCAGCCGCCAACTCCTGGGCCTTGCCCAAGACCTCCCAACTGGTCGCCAGCGGCTGACCATCGCTTAGTTCAATCCATACAAGGACAGACATGGCACGCTCCTATATTACCTTTTCGGCCAAGAGAGCCTCGGCCAATGCGGCTGCCTTTTCCTGCACCGACGCCCCTTCGATGATGCGGACCTCGGTCTTGCGCGTCTCCGGCTTGCGGATATTGGACCATGCCGTGCGCGCCTGGACCTCCACGCCCAGTTCGGCGGCATCGAGGGTAGGGATCTTGACCCGGCCTGCCCTGCGGATGCCCATAAAGCTGGGGTAGCGCGGGTCATTGATCTCCTTGCCCACGCTGATCACCGCGGGCAGCGGGAGGGCTACGGTCTCTTGCGTGCCTTCCGCCATGCGCTCGACCGTGATCGTCCCGTCGGCAATGTCCACGATCTTGACCACGTTCGAGATGATCGGATAGCCTAACTTACACGCCACGCCCACAAAAACGGCGCTGCTGTTTTCATCCACGCTCTGCTTCCCGGCCAACACCAGATCTACATCGCCTTCGTCGCGGATGGCAGCGGCCAGCAAGGCAGCGGTTGTCCACATATCGCCGCCGCTCGCGCCGCTGATGTCCACCAGTTTTGCCTCCGGGATGCCCATGGCAATGGCATGTTTGAGCGCCTCGCTCGAATCGGGGCTGCCCAGGGTAATGGCAACCGCATCGGCGTCAAAGCGCTCGCTCAATTGGATGGCTTCCTCGGCGGCGAATTCGTCCCACGGGTTGATGACCATGGTGGCCTTCACTTCGCCGCTACGCACATCCTCCGCCGCCACCTTGGGCAACTCGGCGGTGTCCGGCGTCTGTTTAATCAGCACAGCGATCTTCACGTTTTGTTTCTCCTGAGAATACTTGTGAGGCTACATCTGCTCATCCAGTATAGCATGTTGCGTTTTGTGCTTGTTGGCAGGCGGTTGTTAAGGCGTTGTTCTCTCCAGCAGATAGGTCAGGCCCAGTTCATGGACCGACGGTTCTTCGGCAGTCACCTGGAAGCCTTGCGCCTCAAACTGCGCCAACAACCGATCGCGCGTGGCGACGGAATTATCATAGCGGTCGACCCAGATGTAGACCAGCCCAGACATGGTATCGGGGAAAATCGGGAATGCTTCATGCAAGCGCGCCTGACCGTCCGCATAGACCGGCGTCTCGGCGGGCAGTGACCACAAAATGCGCGGCAAGATGTTGCGGTGCAGCGAGTCCACGACCAGCGGCCTGCCGTCTACCAGGTACGCTGGCAGCGCAAACTGACGCCACTGGCGGGCGTTCTCTATCACCGCCGAAACGCCATAGACGATCTGATAGACCAGGAGAACGGCGACGACAAGGGGCCACCACCGCGTCCATTGCGTAAACCGCTGTAGGACCTGGCCCGCGACGACAAAGACCCACGGGCTCAACAAGGCCAGATAGCGCGCCCCCACGCCCAGGCGCGGGGTGAGATACAGCACAAAGAGCAAAAACAACACGACGAGCAGCGTTAAGGCAATCGCCACAGGCAGCCACGCCACATCGAGATGAAAGCGGCGGCTTGCCCGGCGGATCGTCGCCCGGCCCCCGACCAGGACGGCGACCACCACCGCGCCGCTCAACAGCAGGCCGCCCGCCACCACGCCGCCCATCCGCCCGCCAATGGCCTCCAGCACCGACACCGGCAAAATGTAGTTGATCAGCGATGTAAATAGCAGTTGCAGCCGGATCGGCAGTTCCGCCAGGTTGAACGGCTGGCGCGCCTCTTGCTGGTAGAGGATCGAATTTGCCAACAGCGGGTGTAGCACCAGCAGCGTCCCGCCCGCCGCCGCGGACGCGGCCAACAGCCCCGCAAACCGCGCCCCCTGCCTGCGGGCGGCGAACAACAGACCCCACCAGGCCAGGGCGATGATCAACAGAAGCAGAAAAAGATACTGCGTCAACAGCCCGCCGAGCGCGGCCAGATAGACCAGTACGCCGGTCTTGACATGGCTGGTACGTGTGTAGGCCAGCAGCGCCAAGAGCAGAAAAGCGGACATCAACGCCAGCAGGCTGTACTGCCGGATGATCAGCGGCACAAGCAGCGTCGAGCGCGCCAGCATCCAGAACAGAGCCGCGGCTGCGCCCACATACGGGCGGCAGCCAAGCAGACGGCAGTTCGCAAACACCAGCACCCCGGCGGCCAGATGGGGCGCAATGTTGAGCATGGCGGCAGCGCCAAAGCTCGTACCCGCCAATGCCAGCCACACATGCAGCAGCCAGAAATAGAGCGGGGGATGGATGTCGTACAGCCCTAGATCACGTCTGATGGTGGAGAAGCAGCCTACCCGGTCCAGCCGCCAATAGCGCTGCCACTCCCCCGCGCTCGACCACTCCCCCTGCGGGATCGACGTCATATAGTCACCCTGATGGCACATCGCCGTCAGGAGAGAAGCGACATCGTCCTGACCGATGACGCTGATCTCCCGCGCGCCTACATACAGCACCGCGCCCGCCAACAAAAGGCCTGCAAATAGCAGGATCAGAGACCGCCGCAATTCCATCTGTGCCATGGGGGTATTCCTTTAAAAACAGGGTGACATAGGGCGAGCGCACCCGCGCGGGTGCAGACTTGAGACTTTTACAGCGTTGCTACCAATCCAAGATGGCGTTGTCGGGCGCGCGCACCGTCAGCGCGTGGATCACTTCCTGCTGGAAGGGATGCTGGGCCGCGGCGCGTTCGTCCACCTCGATGCCCAGCCCCGGCGCATCGGTCAGCAGCCAATAGCCGTTTTCGGTGTGTAGATCGTGCTGCACCACCTCCCAACGCCAGGGCACATCGGCCAGCATGTCCTCCTGGATCAAGAAGTTGGGCGTACTCAGCGCAAAGTGCAGCGCCGCCGCGTTCGCCACCGGCCCCAAGGGGTTATGCGGCGCAACGCCCAGATAGTAGGTCTCGGCCATCGCTGCGATCTTCTTCGCCTCCCACAGCCCGCCGCAGTGACAGAGGTCGGGCTGGATCACATGACACGCCTGTTTCTCAAAGATCTCGCGGAATCCAAAGCGCGTCACGATCCGTTCGCCGGTCGCAATCGGCACAGGGCTGGCCTTGCGGACCTCGGCCAGCGCGTCGATGTTCTCCGGCGGGACCGGCTCTTCCACAAAGAGCGGTTTGTAGGGGGCCAGCACACGACAGAACTCCAGCGCATTGGCCGGAAAGTGGCGGCCATGACAGTCTACCATGATGTCCACCTGGTCGCCCACGGCCTCGCGCAGCGCGGCCATCATGCGCTCCGCATAGGTGTATGCGCCGATGGCGTTGAGGCTCTCGGTCGGGGGCGTGATCAACACCTTGACCGCGTTGTAGCCGCGGCTGATCACCTCCAGGGCGCGGTCGACAAAGACCTGCGGGTCGATGCTGTACTGGGTCTCATAGACGGCGCGCATGTCGCCGCCGCCCAGATGGGTGTACATCCGCACGCGGTCGCGCACCTTGCCGCCCAGCAGTTTGTAGACCGGCTGGCCCAACGCCTTGCCGCGGATATCCCACAACGCCTGCTCGATGCCCGAAATCGCGGACATGCCGATCACGCCCATGCGCCAGAACGATTGGCGGTACATCTTTTGATAGAGGAACTCGATGTTCTCCGGGTCTTCGTCGATCAGCATCGGCGCAAAGTCTTCCACTGCGCCTACCACGGCGCGCGTCTTCCATTCCAGTGAGGCTTCGCCCCACCCATAGAGGCCAGGCTGGTCGGTCTCCACCTTGACAAAGACCCAGTTGCGCATTTCGGCATTGACGACCAGGGTCTTGACGGCTGTAATCTTCATGATTCGACTTTCCGCTAATCCATTGGATAGAGGCTGCACCCACCGTCCACCAGCAAGACGCTGCCGGTCATATAGGTGGACAGGTCGGAGCAGAGAAAAAGAAAGGCATCCGCCACCGATTGCGGGTCTTGCATCTCGCCCAGCGGGATCGCCTTTTGGGCGCGGGCGCGATAGCTGGGGTCGGTATCCCACTGGCGTTTGGCCAGCCCCACCGCCACAATCCCCGGCGCGATGGCATTGGCGCGGATACCGTGCGGCGCAAGCTCACGCGCAAAGCCGCGCATCATCGCCTTGAGACCCGCCTTGCTGGCATTATACGGGGTGATCTCCGGCCAGGGTACATCCTGCACCCAGGAAGTTGTAAAGAGCAGCAGGCCGGGCGTGCCTGCCGCCATCCAACGCCGCGCCGCGGCCTGCGCCATGACAAAGGCGGCGCGCACGTTGACCTGCATCAACAGGTCAAAGCGGTCGAGTGGGTACTGGTCAACCGGATAGGCATCGGTCATGCCCGCATGGCAGGCGACGATCTGCGGCATCCCCCAGCGCGCCATCACCCGGTCGAGACACTGTTCAGCCGCGGCAGGGTCGGCGGCATCGGCGCGAAAATAGCCAACCCGATCCGCGGGCGCGTCCAGCCTGGCGATGACGGCTTCCCCTTCGGCGTCAGGCAGCACGTCGTTGACAGCCACCTGCGCGCCGTGCGCCGCCAGCGTCCGCACCACCACCTGCCCGATGGCACCCGCGCCGCCTGTGATCAAGATCGTCTTGCCGGTAAGATCAAGATGGCTCATTGCTCTCATTCCTTCATGGCTTCAGGGCTGGTAATTGCGTATAGACCCGCTGCACTATCATCTGCAAGCTATCTTCCCAGAAAGATAGGGGTTGATCTTCCTCTCCAGCAAGGTAATCCTGCAACCTGATCAAGACCGGATGCAATGCCGGATCATCCAAGAGA
>CAZYQJ010000240.1:0-7528 GCA_964649925.1 uncultured Litorilinea sp. | reverse complement strand
GCACCCGCCGTCCGACAGCCGTGGTCTGCGCCACCGGGATCGACAAGGATGGGTTTCCGTGGGGGTTCTGTTCGTGAAGACACGGCGATGCCGATGGTCCCATTGAGCATCAGGTTGGGAAGCATCGCCGGCAGCACCTGCGGCTCTTGCAGGCTGTCGTCGAAGTTCGCCCGCCAGTCAATGGTGTCCATGTCGATGTCGCGCAGCATCGTCTCGGCAATGGAAGCCAGGCGCGCTTCGGTATAGCGCATGGCCGCGGGGCTGTCGCCGTCCACCGAGCCAAAGTTACCCTGCCCATCCACCAGCGGATAGCGCAGGCTGAAGTCCTGCACCATGCGCGCCATGGCGTCATAGACTGCGCCGTCGCCGTGCGGGTGATACTTACCCAGCACCTCACCGACGATACGCGCACTCTTCTTGTAGGCAGAGTTGGGCTGCAACCCCATATCATGCATCGCGTAAAGGATGCGGCGATGCACCGGCTTCAGGCCGTCGCGGGCATCCGGCAGGGCGCGCGCCACGATCACGCTCATGGCGTAATCCAGATAATTCGTCCGCATCTCCTCTTCGATGGAGACAGCGCGCACACGGCCCACATTAAAGCCATCACCGTTCACCGGCGATTGGCCGTTCTCGCTACCGGCAGCGGAAAAACCGGGTTGCTCCTCGGCCTGCTCATCACCGTTCTGGGGTTCGTAATGCTCATCCATGCTCAATCCCTCAAGCCTCATCTCAAGCTAACAGTCGGCCTGTCAGCGCAAAAATCCACACCTCATTATACCCCATTTTGGGGCTTTTTCCCAACCCGGGGTGGAACAGATGTACAACGCTTCCGAACAACGCCCCAGGGCTTTGACCACGGCCGCACCCCATGATAGCATCCAGGTGAAATGCTTGGGCCTTTCCAGTTCTCGGACTTTTCATCCATGCCAGACATGGTCATCTCAGCCGTCACGCGTATCTTCATCGCGGCCATCATCCTCATCACGGGCCTGCTCACCGCACGCCTGCTATCTTCTGTTGTGGGGCGCATGGTCTTGTCCTCCGCCGAGTCACGCGCCAGCCGCACCTTGAGCCGACGCCGCGCCCAAACGATCACCCGCCTGGCGGCCCATCTCACCTTTGCCGTGGTCGTCGTCGTGACCGCGATCATCATCCTCTCGCTCTTCGTCGACTCCACCGGGCTGCTCACCTTTCTGGGGCTGTTCAGCGCGGCCTTTGGGTTGGGCGCACGCCCCCTGGTCAGCGACTATCTCAGCGGCATGATCTTTCTCTTTGAAGACCAATACAACGTGGGCGAAAAGGTCGAAATCTTTGGCATTGAAGGGACCGTCATTGACGTCAACCTGCGCACGACGATGCTTCGCTCCCCCTCCGGCGAAATCTACATCATCCCCAACGGCGAGGTGCGCGTGGTGCGCAACTTTGGCCGCGGCGAATTCAGCCTCGCCAGTATCCGCGTCATCGTCCCCAGCGATGAACTCGACCGCGCCCTCAAGGTCTTGGAGGGACTTGCCCCCGATCTGCCGCAGCAGATGCCCGAATTGATCGAGACGCCGCGCATCCTCAGCGAAGACGGGGCGATTGGCGACCGCGTCGACCTCACCGTCTTTGCCAAAGCCCGGTTTGGACACGGGGCCGACGCTCGCCGCAAACTGCTCTATATCATCAGCGATGCGCTTAACCAATCGCACGTCCACGCCAAAACCCCGCCCATAGATGCGCCTTCGTGACCTGTCGCGGGCCGGTGTCGGCGAAATCGCCCTCCTGCTTGCCTTTACGCTGATCTATGCCGCCACGCTGGACACCGGCCTCCAGCCCTACGAACTGCACGGCGGCGACCTCATCACCCACCAATACGCCCAGGTGCAGGCGCGGCCCAGCAATGCCCCCGGCTATCCCCTCTACACGATGGGCGGTTGGCTCTGGTTTCACGGCTGGCGCGCTTTGATCCGCCTGGTCAACCCGCTGCCCAACCCCATGCCCATCCTCAGCAGCTACAGCACGATCTGGGCCATCCTCAGCCTGTGGCTCCTGGTGCGGATCATCCGCCGCCTCACGCGCACCGCAGACCGGCCCACGGGCAACTGGCCGCTCGCCCTGCTGCTGACTGCCTTTTATGGCGTCACCTACTTCTTTTGGTACTACGCCACCACCACCGAGCAGTACAGCAGCGCCATCGCCCACACCCTGGCGATCCTTCATCTGTACCTGCTGTGGCGTGAAGCCCCCGAACAACGCTGGCGGCTCTACGCACTCGCTTTCCTGTCGGGCCTCTCGCTGGCACACATGCTGACCGTCGCCTTGATCGTGCCCGGCCTGGTGACCGTCGTCCTGCTGCACTCCCCCTACATATTAAGACGCCCGCGCATCATTATCGGCGCGGTCGCCGCCGCAGCCCTGCCCCTCACCGCATATCTTTATGTCTACTTGAGGGGTGCAGCGCACCCCGAATGGTGGGGCGCGGGCGACTGGACCTCCGTGCAGGAGTGGTTTTGGGCCTTTGTCAGCACGTCCCAGGGCCGCGAGGAACTGATGTGGGCCTTCGAGCCGGGCCGCCCCTTCTTGGGTGGCGGCTTTCCCGAACTGATCTGGCAGGAGCTGTCCTGGCCCCTGCTGCTGATCGGCCTCATCGGGATCACCGGCTTTGACCGCAGGCTGCGCTTCCTGCTCTATTCGACGCTGGGTTTCTATCTGATCTTCTGCTGGGCCTATCGCTTTGGCAACTGGTTCCAGGTGATCTTGCCCGCCTACCCGCTGATCCTGTTGGGCATTGTGCCGCCGGTTGAGCGGCTGCAGCGCGCCGCGAACGCGCTTAATGTACCGTGGCAGCAGCGCGCCCTCACCGTCGCGCCATTGATCCTACTGGGGATAGCCTTCATCTGGCGCGTTGACCAATCGCTGCCGCGCGCTGACAGCCGCTACCGGCCTGAAGATACAGCCCTGACACGCGCTGGCCAGCTTCTTGCCGACCCGATCCCGCCGCAGGCAGGGCTCTTTGCGCCTGTCGACGATGCCTTGGCCCTCACCTACCTGACCCAAATCTGGCAGATCCGTCCCGATCTCACCGTCGCCAGCCGCTACCAGGCCGAAGACCTGCTGGCGCGCGGGCAGGTCCTCTTTGCGACCTGGGAATCGGTCCCCACACTCTTTGCGGAAATTCCCAATGGCGATCAACTGGCCGTGCAGGGGTTTGGGACCGAATGGGTTCAACTGCGCTTTCCCAACACCACCCCGCCATTGGAGGGCATACACACCACAGCGCCGCCCATCACACGCATAGACCAGCCCATTGCCCCAGGGCTGACGCTGGGCGGCTACGCCGCAGGCCGATCACCCAGTGGCGCACCCATCCATCCGCCTGCGCCACCCGGCGTGGATGTGACACTCTTTTGGGAACTTGACTCCGGCGTGTGGCCTGCCGACCTGTCCATCAGCGTGCGTCCCCTGCGCGGCGACAGCTTGATTCCAGGCAGTGATGGCCAGCCCATTCAGCAGGACCGCCCGCGCCCAGTGCATGGCCTATGGCGCGACCGCAGCGAACCTGTTACCGTCGCGGATGGATACCGGCTTCCCATGGCGCAGCCTGCCGACCGTCTGCTGGTCGTCATCTATACGGTCGAGGCAGGCGGCTTCCGCAACCTGGCCGAGATCTCGCTCTCGCTGCCTGAATTCGATCCTCCAGAAAATCAAAACCGGCCACCCCAAACGGAGTAGCCGGTAGTCGGTCGCTTATACAGACCCGGTGATCCCGCCGTAATGCATTAAGATCACCCTATGCTCAGGTTCTAGCTCTCGGCAGCCTCTTCAGTTGCTTCTGCTGCCGTCTCCCCTGCAGCCGCCGCTTCTGCAGCAGCCTGCGCCTGAGCCGCGCGTGCTTCAGCCTCGGCCCAGCCTTCACCTTCATTCACGACCGCAACCGTAAAGGTGGCCGCAACCTCAGGCATAAAACGCAGTTCAATATCGTAGATGCCCAAGTCGCGGATCGCGTGTTCCAACTGAATCCGGCGGCGATCTACCTCAAAGCCCACCGCCTCCTCCAGCCTCTCGGCAATGTCCGCTGTGGTCACCGAGCCATACAGCCGCCCGGTTTCCCCGGCCCTGGCCTCAAACAGCAGACGCTGGCCGCGGATGACCTCCGCCTGGGCCTCGGCGTTTGCGCGCTCGCGTGCCCGCCGCCGCATCGCCGTCTGCTTGATCTCATCAGCCTGCTTGAGCGCGCCCCGCGTCGCCAACACAGCCAGTCCGCGCGGCATGAGATAGTTGCGGGCGTAACCACCGGCCACGGTATGGACATCCCCGGCCATCCCCAAATTGGGGACATCTTGTGTCAACAATATCTTCATTCGCCCCATCGTAAACCCTTCCTTGCTTCCATCCCGCGTGCACCGACGCGATCCCGAATCCGTTTTTATGCTTGGTAGATCTATTTTTCAATTGCTCGGTCAATCACGCTGCACGCCAGGCACGGCACGAACCGTAGGCAAGGCCCCTATCGTGCAGACAACTTGACAAGTATAGACGAATTGGCCCAAACCGGCAAATTGGATGGCCCAGATGGCGCATTCCCTCCTGGCCGCCGCTGCATGGAGCCCACGCGCAGGGATGACATGAAGTGACGAAATAAAGACAGGTTCGACAGGAATCATCTCATGTTACAATGACGTCAGCGATGGTTAGCTCAGATGGTACGCCCGGCAGACATCCGCGCTCGCCGACGCTGCAGCATTCACTGATCAGGGTCGCCGGACAAACAACACCAACAACACACAGCTATCTTTCACACATCGGCTACACCACCCATGAATCAATCAGACTCCCCTACACCGCTGATTCTCGTTACGGACGATGAGGCCTCGATTCGGGCTGCCGTCCGAGACATCCTTGAATACGTCGCCATCGATACCCTGTTGGCCGGTAACGGCCAGGAAGCGGTTGACCTGTTCACCCAACACAGACATCGAATCGGTGCCGTGATGCTCGACCTCCGCATGCCCATCATGGACGGAAAGGAAGCATACCGCCGCATTCGCGAACTCGATGCCGATATTCACATCATCCTGTCAAGCGGCTATGATGAGAGTATCGACAGTTTGCGTATCAATGAGGACCCGCACGTTTCATTCTTACGCAAACCCTACGCAATGGACGCGCTCCTTGCACAAGTACAAGCGGCCCTCCGTTCCTAGACACGCCTCTGGCTAAAATCAAGCCGAGCCTCATCTTTTCCTTTGGGGGAGGTGTCGCTTTCGTGCTATACTCGCGGCGTGCACGGTCATGGAATCATCGCGGCCTGCCCACGATTATGGACAGGTTGGTTGCTGTGGTGGGTGCGCTGCGGTAGCGCTCACCGCCGGTTCATTTGTCCAATCCGCACACCAGTGCCGGGTGCGGTATGATTCGCGTTTCAAACTACCTTCCCCTGTGGATCGTGGCCCTATCGATGTTGACAACGATGCTCGGATGTGCCGCCGGCGACTTACTGGCGCGGCCCACACCCACGCCCCCTCCGACGCGCCCCCCTGCACCAACATTCACCCCCACACCTGAAACGATCCAGGGATTGGTGATCGTCACACCCCCATCGGCAGGGACGCCGGGGCTGATCGTCATCCCGCCTGGAGTTGATCCGAGTTCGCTGATCCCGCTGCCCGATACGCCTACGCCCACCGTTACCGACACGGCCACGCCGCTGCCGCCCTCACCGACGCCGACGCCGCGCGCCCCCGAATCACCGCTGCGCCCTGGGCTCGATGCAACCCCTCTGGGCATGTTGATTCCCCCACCAACCCCCTTACCCACACCGCTGCCCATGCCCACGCCCACGCCAACCCTGACCCCGCTGCCGACCGAGCCGCCCACCGTCACGCCGACGCCCTATGTCGTCGTCGCTGCCGGTCTTGTCAGCCTGCGCAGCGGTCCCGGTGTCGAGTACCCACTGGTCGCCCAGTTAGGGCCGGAGATCCCAGTGGCGATTGTCGGGCGTAACCCAGAGGGAACCTGGTATCAAATCTGTTGTGTCAACGGGGGGTCAGTCTGGGTCGCCGCGGCCCACATCCAAACCGGCAATGACCCCAGCGATGTCCGGCTCATCCTAGCGGAAACGCCCCCGACATCCACGCCCACCGGCACGCCGACCAATACCCCGACCATCACCCTGACGCCGACCGCCACCCCACATCCGTTCCAGGTGGCCGAAGGGCCGCTTTACTTCCCGACCAGCAACGAACTACTCACGATCTGGGTCAAAGTGTTCGACCAGGTTGGCGGTACGCAGGTTCCTTTGCCGGGCTACTTCTTGCATGTAGAGTTTCGCAATCGGGAGGAAGGGTCCAGCTTTGAATCGCGGCCCAACACCAAGGGCGAAGCGCCAAGCACAGACTATTTCGATTTCAATGTCCCGCCTGGCCCTGGCAGTGGCAACCGGGTGGAGTTCAACTACAAGTACGAATTTCTACCGCCCAATCCACGTGAGACCGATCCCAATACCAACGATACCCGTCTCACGCTCATCGATGGGTACTGGCGCATCTACCTGACCGATGGATCGGGCACACAACTTTCGGATGCAATCGAGTTCAACACGCTGCTCAATAATCCTAACCGGGAAGTCTATGTTGCTTGGGTAGATTCACGGTGACAAAGCCAAATGCATCACGACGTGTACACGCCCAAACCCCACCGCACCGCGGTGATCCGGCGACAGCGCCACCCCGCACCCGGCGCTGCCCACAACTGCTGCTGCCTGTGGGGGTGCTGCTGATGCTTACCCTCGGTTGCTCTGCTGCCGATCTAGTACAGCGCCAGCGCGCGACGGCAACGCCGGAACCCACGGCGACGGTGGTGCTGGTCCCTACCTTTACCCCTACCCCTGTCGCCATGCAAACCGTGGTCTTTGTCACGCCGCCCAGCGAGGGCCAGCCCGGTGTCATCATCGTGCCGCCCGGCATGGACCCCGAATCGGTGATCCCGGAGTTGCCCACCGCAACCCCTACCCCGCTCCCGGATGCAGCGCAGACCGGCGTACTCGTCACGCCCGGCGCAGGCACGATCCAGCCCGAATCGCCCTTACTGCCCCCAGCCCTCTCGCCGACGCCAGAGCCTAGCGCCACGCCAACCGCTCCCCCAACCCCCACCCCGACGCCGACGCCCTATATCCAGGTTGAAAGCGGACTCGTCGCGCTACGCACGGGCCCCGGCGTCCAATATCCGCTGCTGGCCCAACTAGGGCCGGATATCCCAGTGGCGGTGATTGGCCGCAGTGAGGATGGAAGCTGGCTTCAAATCTGTTGTATCAGCGGGGAGACAGTCTGGGTCGCTGCCACCCATGTAACCATCTACAATGACATCAGCATGGTCGACCCAAGCCCAATCGGGCCGCCCCCGACATCCACGCCCACCGGCACGCCCACCATCACGCCGACGCCGACAGAGACCCCCACGCCGACGCCGCACCCGTTTCAACGTGCCATTGGCCCGCAGTTCTTCCCAACCAGCAACGCATACATTACAATCTGGGCAAAACTCT
>CAZYQJ010000239.1:0-7534 GCA_964649925.1 uncultured Litorilinea sp. | reverse complement strand
CCGGCATCCGCCTGCAGGCCAATCAAGAACTGGTCGCCCAAGGCGTGGGTAACATTGTCATCCCCTTCTTTGGAGGCGTTCCTGCCACTGCGGCCATCGCTCGCAGTTCAGTCGGCATCAAATCCGGCGGGCAGACGCGGCTCGTTTCGATCATACACGCCCTGGCACTGCTCGCCTCGGCCCTACTCCTTGCCCCTATCATCGCCAGGATACCCCTCACCGCCCTCGCCGGTGTCTTGATGGTCACTGCCTACCGCATGAACGAATGGCTTACCATCCGCTTCCTGTTCCATAACCGCTTTAAGACAGGCATGATCACCTTCATCATCACCCTGCTCGCCACCATCACCCTGGACTTGACCCAGGCCATCCTGATCGGCGCAACACTCTCCGCCGCCATCTTCATCAACCAGATCTCCAACCTGCAGGTAGACGTGCGCGAAGTGGACGTGGACAAACTGCGCGGCCAGGGCATGCCCATCATGACCCAGTGCGGCCCGATCCGAGTGGCCTATCTTACCGGACCGCTCTTTTTCGCTGCCACCAATACCTTCAATGAGGCCTTTGCCCACGAAGAAGATGTGCAGGTACTCATCCTCTCGATGCGCGCCGTCCCCTTGATCGACGTGTCAGGACTGGAAGCATTAGCATCGCTACACGAACAACTCACCCACTCAGGCAAAACGCTCATGTTAGCCGGACTCCAGCCCAACGTCATGCGGATGCTGGAGCGCAGCCGCCTGATCGACGCTATCGGCCATGACAACGTGTTCTGGAGTTCCGACCAGGCGATCTTAATCGCCGAACAACGCTACCTGATGGCCGATCACGCCGTCCATGCCGAAGCCGTCACCGTCCCGCTGACCGGGCCGGATCAGGAGCCGCAACTGGCCTGAACCCAGTTGCGGCCTACAGTCAAATGTACGGTGCCAGACGTTTACGGATTTGCCTTGCCGCCGGGGAGATGGTCTTCGATGTGATGGCGCACCGCAAAAACGGCGGCCTCGGCGCGCGAGGTTACATTGAGTTTGCTGAGGATTGAACTGACATAATTACGCACGGTCTTTTCGCTCAGAAAGACGCGCCGTGCAATTTCCTTGTTGGTCAGTCCATCGGTCATCAGCGCCAGGATCGTCAACTCCTGATCGGTCAAGGTAGCAAAATACTCGTCTTCGGCCTGGCGCGCATTGGAACGCACCTGCTGAAAGACGCGCTGTGTCACCGCCGGGTCAAGCAGCGATTCCCCGCGCCCTACCGTCATCAGGGCACGCACCAGATCATCGCTGCCAATCTGTTTCAGCACATAGCCTGCTGCGCCCGCGGCGATGGCGTCAAACAACACATCATCCTCCGCATACGAGGTCAGCACAATCACCTTGGTTTCAGGCCGCGCCTGCAAAATCTCCTGCGTAGCCTCGACCCCGCTCTTGCCCGGCAGCCGGATATCCATCACCACGACATCCGGCTCAAAATAGAGCGTCTTTTCAAGGGCCTCCTGTGCGTCGCCCGCCTCCCCAACCACCTCAAACTGTGGATAGCGGGCCAACAGCGATTTCAGCCCCAGCCGCACAATCTCATGATCGTCTACCAATAATATCCTGAGTTTCATCACCGATTCGTTGACCATGTATCACGCCAAACGCTATAATAACTAGTACAATTGTACCATAGGTGAACAGTTTCTCTGGATTAACCAATTCAATGAATACTAAACTGCTCGGCATTTTAGGGGTTCTGTTAGCGCTGGTCTCTTGGGCAGCGATCCTGGCCCTGCGCTTTCTGATCTTTCACCAACCCTTCTCTGCCTGGTTAGTCGCAGTAGAAATGAGCCTGGTTCTCGTCGGCAGCATCATCTTCTGGCGTTGGATCATCTCCGTGATCGAGCGCCAGGCCAGAGAAGTGCGCCAACGCACCCGGCATCTGGAAGCACTGCACAGCGCCAGCATCGCCCTCACCACCGAACACGACCTGACCGTCGTGCTGCAAAAAGTGGTGGATCTCAGCCGCGCCCTGCTCAATGCCAAATATGGCGCGCTTGGCCTCTTGGACGAGGAGGGCCACAACATCGCCCAGATGATCACCTCCGGCCTCTCGACGTCTGCACGCGCCCGCATGGACAAATTCCCCAGCACACACGGGCTGTTGGGCGTGCCTATCACCGAACGGCGGTCGGTGCGCGTGGATACCATTGCCGAAGACCCTCGCTCGCGCGGCTTCCCGTCCAACCACCCCGGCATGACCTCATTTCTGGGCGTTCCCCTGATCTCGAAGGGCCGCGTCTTTGGCAACCTCTACCTGGCGGATAAAGTGCCCGACCGTGACGCGCGCGGCCGCAGCCAATCGCTCGCCTTTAGCCAAGAAGACGAAGAAATCCTGGAGATGTTCGCCAACCAGGCTGCCATCGCCATCGAAAATGCCCAACTCTATCGGCAAAATCAACAGATCGCCGTCCTC
The DNA here is from genome assembly GCA_964649925.1 of uncultured Litorilinea sp. Classification (GTDB taxonomy): domain Bacteria; phylum Chloroflexota; class Anaerolineae; order Caldilineales; family Caldilineaceae; genus QEUY01. The sequence goes on along the minus strand of CAZYQJ010000239.1, from coordinate 5,080 downwards.
CAGGAACGCGAACGCTTTGGCATGGACCTCCACGACGGCGTGATCCAGTCCATCTACGCCATCGGCCTGATGCTGGATAACAGCCGCCACCAACTGGAGAGCGCGCCCACCACAGCCGAAGAGGGAATCAACGCCGCCATCACCGGGCTAAACCAGGTCATCAAGGATATCCGCACCTACATTCACGACCTGCGATCCAATCAGTTGCAGGGCCACAACTTGCGCCAGGGGCTTGAGGAACTCGCCCGCGACCTGCAAACCTATTCGATCCTCGACATCGACCTGGACGTTGACCCCAACACGATCAAACGCCTCTCGGCCAAACAGACCGCCGACCTGCTCCAGATCGCCCGTGAAGCCCTGATCAACGTCCGCAAACATGCCCATGCCACCCAGGTCGTCATCCGTGTCCAGCCGGACGATGGCGGCGTCCGGCTCACCGTCGAGGACAACGGCAGGGGGTTTGATCCCACGGTCAACGGCAAGCACAGCGGCCATGGGCTGCACAACATGGCCGAACGCGCCCACCAGCTTAACGGGCTGCTCAACATCGACAGCATCCCCAACGGCGGTACACGCATCGCCGTGACCCTCCCTGCCTAACCTTCCCCTTTTGTCCGGTCAGGGGTGGGCAGTTGTCATCGCCCCCAGGGACAGTTGTCACTACCGGACGGCGCTCTCCAACGCTATACTCCCAAGTGATGAACTACGTGCTGCTGTGCAAATCTGGGAGGCAGGCGTGGGAGGAGTAGCGATCCACACCGAAAACCTGACACGTACCTTCGGTGCCCTCTGCGCCGTCGACCGAATCAACCTGCAGGTCTCAACAGGGACGATCTTTGGCTTGTTTGGCCCCCCCGGCGCAGGCAAGACCACCACGATCCGGCTCCTGTTGGGTCTCTTACAGCCAACCGCCGGAACTGCCGACGTCCTTGGGTATGACATCCACACCCAGGGCGACCGCATCCGGCAGCACACAGGCGCGCTCCTGGCCTATTCCGGCCTCTATGACCGGCTCACTGCGACGGAGAACCTGGATTTCTACGGGCGCATCTGGCACATGCCCACCGCCGAACGCCGCGCCCGCACCAAGGAACTGCTCAACAGCCTCGGTCTATGGGAGGGTCGCGACGCCCTGGTGGGCGGCTGGGATCGCGGGCGGCGCCGTAAACTGTCCCTGGCGCGGGCGATCTTCCATCGTCCATCGCTGGTCTTTATCGACGAGCCAACCTACAAGCTGGACCCTCAGGAGTCCGAAGCGGTCTGGCAAGCCTTGGGCGACCTGGCGGCGCGCGAGGGAATGACCGTCTTCCTCGCCACGCAGCACATGGCCGAAGCGGAAGCGATCTGTTCTGAGGTAGGCATCATGCGCCAAGGTCAACTGCTGGGGGTGGGGCCGCTGACCGATTTGCAGAGCCGGATCGCCGCCCCACAGCTAGAGATCGTAGGCCGCGGCTTTACCGACCAGGTGATCACGCTCGTCAGCCGCCGCCCCGAAGTCGTCTCCGCCCGCCGCGTGGACAACCGGCTTGTGCTGCAACTCTCCGGCGGCCACGACACCGCACCGCTCGTCAGCCTGCTGGTAGAAGCCGGGGCTGATGTGGAAGAAGTCTATAAAGTTCAACCTGCTCTGCATACAGCACTCACTGCCCTAACGCAGGCGGAACATGAGGAGGGTCTACCGTGATCCGCGATATGTGGACCATCGTGTGGAAGGAACTCAAAGAACTGATCGTCGCGCGCGCAGGCCACCCCTTTACCAGTGTCCTGCTTGCCGTTTGTCTTGTGACATTTGCGGTCGTTATGCCCTGGTGGTGGGGTCGCGCCTGGCTGCAAGACCCCCGTGTCTTCTGGGTTTGGGTGCTGCTGCCCATCCCCCTGGTCATCACCGCCGCTGCCGAATCATTCGCCGGTGAGCGCGAACGGCATACCCTGGAAACACTCCTCGCCAGCCCGCTCTCCGACCGCGCCATTCTCACCGGCAAGATCGTGGCCGCCGCGCTCTATGGCTGGATCACGTCGCTGGCTGTGCTACTTATCAGCCTGATTACCGTCAACTTTGTCCATGCCACAGGCACATTCCTCCTCTATTCACCTGGCATGGGCGCGGGCATTCTCACCTTTGGCCTGTTGGCCTCGCTGTTGACGGCCTGCATGGGCGTTCTCGTCTCGCTGCGCGTCACCACGGTCCGCCAGGCCCAGTTGACGCTGACCCTGATCCTGGTCCTCCTGGGCTTTGTCCTGGCAGCGATTGGGGCGGTCAGCCTGCACCTCCTGCCCAACGCCCTTCGGATGCAGTTGGCCTCCGGTCTGTTTGCGCCGCCCGTCATGCTGCGGCTCACCTCGCTGGCGTTGCCTCTCCTGTTGGTCGATGCCGCGCTCTACATCGCCGCATCCAACTGCTTCCGCCGCAACCAGCTCCTGGCCGACTAGCCTGCCAAGCGCGCACGGGCAGAGATGTTGACATCCCCGGGCGAAAATTGAATAATACTGCCTAGCAGCGTACCAGACGGTTTAGTCGATCCCGACCGCACGCCGCACACCGGCTGCGGTTGCCCTATTCCCATGGGCTAGAGAGCGAACGATCCCTATGAATGTACTGGTCACAGGCGGCAGCGGGCGTATCGGACGCTATGTCGTGCGTGAACTTGCCGATGCCGGTCACACCGTCGCCAACGCCGACCTGTCACCTGACCCCGGCGCACCCGGCAGCTTCCTCCGTGTGGACTTGACGCAGCCCGGCGATGTCTACCAGGCCCTGGCCTCTGCCAAAGCCGAAGCCGTCATTCATCTGGGCGCATGGGCCAACGCCGGGATCGTCCCCGACACCCTCACCTACGGCGACAACGTGCGCGGCACCTACAACCTGTTTCAAGCCTGCGCCGACCTGGGCATCAAGCGCATCGTTTCTGCCTCCAGCGCACAAGTCTATGGCTTCGCCAAAGCCGCACCCCTCTATGTCCCGGTGGACGAAGATCACCCCCTGCGCCCGGCCAACAGCTACGCCCTCTCCAAAGTCGTCGGCGAACAGGCCGCAGACTATTTCGTCGCCAACTTCGGCCTCACCATTCTCTCCTTCCGCTTTATGGGCGTGCGCGCCCCGGAAGAGATCGCGCCGGAGATTGAGGCCATGGCCGCCGACCCTGCAAGCGGTAGCTGGCTGCTGTGGACACGCACCGACGCCCGTGATGCGGCCATGGCCTGCCGCCAGGCCATCGAAGCCGCTGCCGTGCCATCCGGCCCCTACAATATCACGGGGGCCGAAGTCGTGCTTGACCAGCCAAGCGCAGCGTTGGTGGCGGCCCACTTTGGCGCACAGACTGAACAACGCGGCGCATTGGCGGGGCAGTCATCTCCCCTAAGCTGCGCCCGCGCCCAGGCCGCCTTTGGCTATCGCCCCCGCTATGTCTGGAGCCAACGCCAACATCATCCGATCTAGGCGGATCTCTCCCTCCGCCCTACCATCCCGAGGAACCACATAGAGAGGATTCACTGCCCCATGAAGATCGTTGATGTCACTGTCCAGAGCTTCCGCTACCGTTCCAAGACCGTGCGCGACTCCGAAGGGCACGGCCACCCCGGCCCCGAACATGACGCCACACAGTCGCTCGTCACCATCCACACCGATGAAGGCGCGGTCGGCTACTGCTTTGGCAGCATCGCCAAGAGTACGCTTGAGAACCTGGTCAAACCGATTCTGGTAGGCGAAGACCCCTTCTATCGGGAAAAGATCTGGCGTGCCCTCAACGAACGCCAGCGGCTCAACCTCAGTTCGCTGGTGGACCGTGTGCTGACCGTGGTCGATCTGGCGTTGTGGGACCTGGCGGGCCGCGCCCTGGGCCAGCCTGTCCACAAGCTGCTGGGGGCAACGCGCGACAAAGTGCCCGCCTATGCCAGTACCATGTGCGGCGATGATCTGGAAGGCGGCCTGGCTACGCCTGAAGACTATGCCAACTTCGCCCTCTGGTGTCGCCAGCGCGGCTATCCAGCCTTCAAACTCCATACCTGGCAGCCGCCCTATGCCGGTGCGCCCAACGCCAAGCGTGATATTCAGGCCTGTGCCGCCGTGCGTGAAGCCGTGGGGCCGGATGTCCCGCTCATGCTCGATCCCTACCACTACTACAGCCGCGAAGAAGCGCTCTACCTGGCAAAAGAACTGGAAAAACTCGACTACTACTGGATGGAAGAGCCGATGGACGAGCACAGCATGTCCTCCTATATCTGGCTGTGTGAGAACACCGGCCTACCCATCTGCGGGCCGGAAACCGCCGAAGGCAAGATGTACACCCGCGCCGAATGGATCAAGCATGGCGCGTGCGACATTGTGCGCGGCGGCGTAGGCGACGTGGGCGGCATCACCCCGCTGATGAAGGTCGCCCACCTGGCCGAATCCTTTGGCATGCGCATGGAAGTGCATGGCGGCGGCGTGGGCAACCTGCATGTGCTCTGTGCCATGCCCACCCCCGGCGAGTTCTACGAGCGCGGCCTGCTCCATCCCTTTATCGATCACGACGAAGTACCCCCCTGGCTCAACAAGCCCATTGACCCGATGGACGACCAGGGCTTTGTCCACATCTCCCAAGAACCTGGCTTGGGTATGGACATCAATTTCGACTACATCCAGGATAATCTGGTCGAGGCATAGCCCCTCGGCACGCATGGGGGACGCGGCCTGTCCCCCATGCCATAGCAAGGAATACCATGCACCACGACGACGAACGACGCTCCCCCCTGCGCGGGGAGAGCTTTTTCCAGGAACCCCATGTCGCCGGATTCACCCACCGCGCCTTTACCAAGGCAATGGGCTACGACGAAAGCGACATGGCGCGCCCGCTCATCGGCATCTGCAGCACCTACAGCGAACTCAACAACTGCAATGTCCATCTGCGTGAGTTGGGCGAAGCGGTCAAGCGCGGGGTCTGGCAGGCGGGCGGCTTCCCGCTCGAATTCCCGACCATCTCACTCGGCGAAATCTACCTCAACCCCTCCTCCATGCTCTGGCGCAACCTCGCCGCCATGGATACCGAAGAGATGATCCGCGGCCAGCCGCTCGATGGCGTGGTGCTGCTCGTCAACTGTG
>CAZYQJ010000238.1:0-7551 GCA_964649925.1 uncultured Litorilinea sp. | reverse complement strand
ATGTCGTCGCTTCCTTATCGGATGGCAGGCAGGGGGATAAGCCTTGCACGAATAGGTGAGTTGGGCCCCACTCAGGTAGCAAAGTCAAAGGTGTTGCGTGAGAGTAAAGCCCCTTCCCGGTCTGTGACCTGCATCTGCACCTGGAATTTGCCCTGCATCCCGCGCAAGATCTCCCAGCGCACTTCGTCTACTACCTGGGCGCTGTCCGGGGGGATCGACAGTGTTTGGCCGCCATGCAGGACGGCGCGGTTCTCGGCCTGGCTGACCAGCCGCCAACTGAGGTTGGCCGCGTCCAGGCTCTCTTCGTGGTCGTTCGTCACCCAGATCTTGCCGACAAAGGTTTCGCCTGGATACCAGCGCTTCTCGAAGCCCAGATAATACGGCTCTCTGTTCCATTCCAGGCTGACCAGCACCGGCGTGTAGACGGCCTTCATAGCTTCATACGCCTTGTAAGGACGCCGGTAGTAGTCCAGCAGGCCGGAGCCAATACACGGGCACGCATCGTTCCAGTAATAGAGGTACATCGAGGCGACCGGGCCATACTTCCGCTGGCGAAAGAATTCGATCTGTTCCTTGATAACATTGGCTTCGTAGGTCTGGCTGTTGTCGATAAACTCCTGCAAGCTGTTGCCCATCTCGATCTTGGCAAAACCAAACATCAGGTTGTAAAACAGCCCCCAGTATTCCCATGTATCCCAGTCGGGCGGCCAAAGCTTGTCCTCCGGAATAAAGGTCTTGAGCGTCTCCAACACCGGGATCGAGGCTGCGCCAAACTCGACGATCTGAGGTTCGATCTTGACGCGCTTCATATCGGTGTCGCCGGGGCGCACCCCGCCGATCATGAGATTTTGCACGCCTTCCTCATAGTCGCCTGTATGCACCCAGCGGATCGGGTCGACCGTGTGCGCGGTTTCATAAAGGATCTGGCAGAGACGCCCATAATTGTTGGGTTTGTCGGGCAGCCCGTAGATCTTCGGTTCCTTAAAGACACTCCACATGCCTAGGCAGGCGTGATTGTGTAGCATCTCGACCATCTGGCGCATCATGGGCGCGGCGCGCTCGATCAGGTCGTCCGAATCGCTGTAGCAATAGTGCATGGGAAAGACCTGCCAGACAAGGAAGCCCATCTCATCACACATCTCATAGAAACGCGGATGCTCGACATGGCTGCCGATGCGGATCGAGTTGATCTGCATATCCAGCATCTTTTGCAGGTCTTCGGCGTACTGCCGCTCGCCGATCTCGCTCATCCACAGGCTGGAGAGATAGCGCATCCCGCGCAGGAAGAGGCGCTTGCCGTTGAGGTACCACTGGCCTGTGGCGTCCTTGTAGATCTCTTTGATGCCAAAGGTCTCCGTCTGGATATCGTACAGCGGTTCACTTCCGACCCGGATCTCCATCTGATAGAGGTTAGGATGGCCGCGATCCCAGGTGGACCAAAGCTGCGGTTCTTGGATGGTCTGTACCAGTTTGACCTTAGTACGCCCGGGCTGGAGTTGTACGGAGCGGCTTTTTTGGATGACCTCGTCGCCAGCGAAATTCTTGGGGCGGATGGTCATCTGTACTGTCGTGGCGATCAGCCTGCGCGTGCTGTTGTTGAGGTCGAGGTCCACGCTGACCAACGCCGATCCATCTTCTTCCACGATCTTGCAGTAGATCTTCATGCCCTTGATCTGCACATCCTCTTGGGCAATCAACTCGACGGGCCGCCAGATACCGCCGCTGTTGCCGTCGGCGCGGAACTTGGTCATGGCTCCGGGCCGGTGCATGGCGTCAATGAAGTGACCCTTGATCAGGGTCAGGTCTTTGGCCCAGTGTCGCTTATATGGGGTGGACATGGGGGTGCTCAGGTTGCCTGCATCCTCGACCAGCAGATACTCGGTCGGGTCGCGCGGCGCCTCGTCGCGCACCACCAGCACATTCTCCCCGTCGAAGCGGATGTACTTGGTCACGTCAAATTCAAAGGGCGTGAAATATCCTTCATGGCGGCCCAGGTAATGGTCGTTGAGCCAGACATCGGCGTAGTAGTCGACGGCCTGAAAGCGCAGGGTCAACCGCTTTCCCCGTAGGTGATCGGGCGTCTGAAAGCTGGTCTGAAACCAGACCGCGCCGAAATAATCGCCTACTTCGGTAAGATACCAGTTGTTGGGGATCTGCATCTGTCCCCAATCGCTGCGGGTGTGATCGGCTGCGAAATAGCGCTGCGCGACGCCGCTGTTGTCGGCGTCAACCTTGTAGTTCCAGACCCCGCTCAGATCGATCAGGGTGCGCGGTTCTGTATGTGTGGACATCGTCGGCTCCTTCTATTTGGCGTTGGCAGGGTCTTATTCGACCACAAATTCAAAGTCGTTGTTAGACAACATTGCGCCATCCGTCCCGGTAAGCTGCATTTCGACGCGATACTCGCCCTGGGCATCGGTTGGGATGGGCCAGACGATGTGGTCCGTGACCTTAGAGGCATCAGCGGGCAGGGCGATCTGCCGCTGCGCCTGCTGAATGACTTCTCCGCCTGCTTTGCGTATCAGACGCCAGTCGAGGCGCACATTGTAGATCGGCTCCAGATAGTCATTGGTGATCCACACCTTGCCCACGAAGGTGTCTCCTGGATGATAGACCTTCTGCCACCCCACATAGTAGGGGTCTTTATTCCATTCCAAGCTGACCAGCACCGGCGTATAGATCTGCTTGAACACCGCATAGGATTGATAGGGACGGCGATAGTAGTCCAGTAGCCCGGAGCCAATGCCTGCAAAGGGATCGTTCCAGAAGTAGAGATACATGGATCCCATCGGCTGATACTTGCGCTGGCGCACAAACTCTGCCTGCTCCTTGATATTGCGCGCTGCATACCGCTGGCTGTTGTCGATGAACTCGTCCAGGCTGTTGCCCATGCTGACCTTGGAGAAGTTGAAGGTGATGTTGTAGAACAGGCAGTAGTATTCCCACGTATCCCAATCGGGCGGCCAAAGCTTGTCTTCAGGGATAAAGCTGGTAAGCGTTTCGCGGCAGGGCAGCGCACCACAGCCGAATTCGACGATGTTGGGTTCCATCTTCATCTTTTTGATATCGACATCGCCAGGCATGACATAGCCAATCATGATGTTCTTGACGCCCTCTTCGTAGTCGCCGCGATGGACCCAGCGGATCGGGTCTACGGTTTTGGCGGCTTCATACATGATCTGGCAGAGACGGCCAAAGTTATTGGGCTTGTCCGGAAGACCATAGACCTTCGGTTCCTTGAAGACGCTCCACATGCCGATGGAAGCATGGTTATAGAGCATCTCGACCATCTGGCGCATCATGGGCGCGGCCTGCTCGATCAACTCATCCGAATCGCTGTAGCAGTAGTGCATGGGGAAGACCTGCCAGAGCAAAAAACCCATCTTATCGCAGAGATCATAGAACGCAGGTAATTCGACATGGCTGCCCAGCCGGATGGCGTTAATGTTGAGTTGGAGCATTTTCTCCAGGTCTTCGCGGTAGCGTCCCTCATCCATCTCACTGATCCACAGGCTAGAGAGGTAACGCATCCCGCGCAGGAAGATGCGCTTGCCGTTGAGCAGCCAGTTGCCATTTTGATCCTGTTCAATCGTCTTGATGCCAAAGGTCTGGGTCAACAGGTCATAGGCCGGGTCCGTGCCGATCTCAAATTCGGCTTCATAGAGGTTGGGCTGGCCGTGATCCCAGGTCCACCACAGGGCCGGTTCGGGGATGGTCTTGACCAACTTGACCACATTGTGGCCGGGTTGGAGTTGCACCTGCTTTTCATGCGTATATACCTGGTCATCTGCGAAATTCTTGGCCCGAATGGTCATGCGGGCGGAAGTCTCCACCATCTCGTCTAGGCTGTTGTTGAGGGTCAAGTCTACGGCGATTAAGGCGGAGCCATCCTCTGCTACGACCTTGGGATAGATCTTGACCTGCTGAGCCTGAACCACACCGCGGCCAATCAACTCGACGGGCTGCCAGATACCGCCACTGTTGCCGTCGCCGCGGAACTTGGTCATGGCTCCAGGCCGGTGCATGGCGTCGATGTGATGGCCCTTGATCAGGGTCAGGTCTTTGGCCCAATGCCGCTTGTACGGGGTGGACATGGGGGTGCTCAGGTTCCATGACGCCTCGACCAGCACATAGTCCGTGGGGTCACGCGGGGCATCCACCTTGACGACCAAGACATTTTCCCCACCGAAATTGATAAAGTCGCTGACATCAAATTCGAAGGGCGTGAAATAGCCCGCGTGGTGTCCCAGATATTCGCCGTTAAGCCAGACATCGGCGAAGTAGTCGACAGCCTGAAAGCGCAGCGTCATGTGCTTGTCGCGAAACTCCGGCGGCACAGAAAATGCGCGGCTGAACCAGACTACGCCAAAGTAATCGCCCACCTCGGTAAGATACCAGTTGTTGGGGATCTGCATATATGGCCAGCCGGAACGATCATAGTCTAGGCCAAAAAAGCCCTGCGCCTTCCCCTGGCCTGTCTCATCGATCTGGTACTGCCATTGGCCGGTGAGGTCGAGGCGGGTCCGTACCTGGGTATCCGCGGGCATTAGCATCAGGAACCTCCTTGGTCACATGGATGGAGTTGGACACGGCTCCAGGTGGCGCGCGCGTCCTGATAGGTGGATTAGCGAGCGATGTCGCCAGTGCGTGGATCCGGCGATACCTGTTCGCCCGGCGCAGCAATCGAAATCGTTTCGCCGCGGGCCTGGGAAGCGAGGATCGCATGTGAGACGCGCAGGGCGCGCAGCCCATCCTCGCCGGTCACGCTGGGCAGGCGGTCCTCGGCTACACAGGCAACAAAGTGGCGGCTCTCCTCTCGATAGGAGGAACCATCCAGCCGGTCGTCAAGCACCTCGATCTGCTCATGCGCCATGTCAACGGTCTTGAGGTGGAAATTCGTCAAGTCCCACAGGCCGCGGCCGGTTACCATGGCCGTACCCTGATCGCCCACGATGCCGCGGCTGTTGTACGGAATGTGAGATGACCAACTGGCCTGGATCGTCGCCATGGCCCCACTGGCCAGACCGAAGACAACGCTGGCGTTGTCGTCAAAACCTGGAAGGGTCGGGCGGCTTTCACGGACTTGGGCGGCCACCTGCACAATGTCCCCCAGCAGCCAGTGGATCAGGTCAATGTCATGTGACAGCGATTCGATGCTCATCCCGCAGAGCAGGCCCGGCGTGGTGCGCCAGTTCTCGCCGGAGCCAACGCCGATGCCCAACCGCTGGCTCCACATCGAGATAGGACTACCTAATGCGCCGGACGCAAGTGACTCCTTGAGCCGCCGGAATCCAGGCCGGAAGCGCATGTTGAACGCAGTCATCAGCTTCAGGCCGGTACGCCGCGCCGTTTCCACCATCGCTTCTGCATCCGCCAAACTGCTGGCGATTGGCTTTTCGACCACGACATGCTTGCCCGCCTCCAGCGCCGCTATGGTGAGTTCCCGGTGGAGCGAAGGGGGCGTCAGGACATAAACCATGTCTACATGGGGAAGACATGCCTCCAGTGTGGGATAGGCGGCGGCGTTTGCCCGTTGCGCCAGCACAGCGGCCCGCTCGGCGCGCACATCGGTCACCGCAGTGATGGTCGCCGTTTCGAGCGTCAATAGTCCCTCTACGTGCTTCTGAGCAATGCCGCCTGCGCCCACAATCCCGATCCGGACAGGGTTTTGCATCACAGCACCTCGGCTTCTAGTCCTGGTTGTGATGGGATGATGTGGTTGTCTCCGGGGCTGCAGGGTTCAGCCGCCGCCAGTAGGTAACGATGCCCGGTTGTTTCCAGTTGGCCGCGCCGTAGAGCTTCGACGCCTTGAAGATTTCGTGAACCAGGCTTGTGATGGGGATCTGGGCGGCGCTGTTGTGGGCCATCTCAAGGAGGTATCCCAGGTCTTTATAGTGCAGGGAGAGATGTCCTCCACCGGTGAAATCGTCGCCGAACAGGTCTTCGGGGATGTCGAATTCGAGATAGTCTTTGAGCAGGCGTGGGTCAATCTGGTGTGTTTTTGCCAACTCGACTGCCTCGGCGTAGACGGCGAGCCGCCCGGCTAGGATGGCCTGATTGATCAGCTTTAACACCTGACCCTCGCCTACCTGCCCCACATGGCGCAGTTTATAGCTCAGACAGGTCAGCACAACTTCGGCGCGCGCATAGTCTTCGGGTGCGCCGCCCACCATGATGATCTGTCCCTGGCGGCGATAGGTCAAGGGCGCGTCGAGAAAGCCAACACCCTTCTCCTGGCAGAGTCGGGCATAGCGAATATCGGTTTCGGGCTTGGTTGTCCCGGTGTCGATTACCAACTGGCCTGCCTGAAGATGCGCCAGCAGCCCATTAGCCCCATCCATGACCTGTTCGACGGCATGGCTGCCAGGGAGGGAGAGAATGATGATCTCCGTCCGGCGCGCCACATCACCGGGATCGGCGGCTGCCTCCGCCCCTAGCCCCACCGCATATTCGACGCGTGCAGGGTCAAGGTCGAGTATAGTCAGGGGGTAGTCGTGCTGGCGCAACCGTTCGGCGTAGAATCTGCCGATATTTCCTAGTCCAATTAATCCAATCCGCTGCATAGACGGATGCCTGCCTCTCTTGTGTGATATACAGTTGGGAGTTGTGGCTGGTTAACCCTTCATGCCGGTCGTCGTGATGCCCTCGATCAGCAGCTTTTGGGCGGCGATGAAGAAGAGGAAGATCGGCGCGAGGGAGAGAATGGACATGGCAAACATTTGCCCAAAGGACGAAGCCGATGTGGCGTCTTGAAAGGCCCGCAGGCCCAAGGCGATGGTGTAGAGCTTGGGGTTGCTGATGTAGATTAACTGGCTGAAAAAGTCATTCCAGGTCCAGATAAAGGTAAAGATGGCTGCCGTCACCAGGGCGGGCATACTTAGGGGTAGGATAATCCGCAGGTAAACTTGGATGGGGCCGCATCCGTCCACCTTGGCCGCATGGTCAAGCTCGACTGGAATCCCGCGCATGAACTGGACCATCAAAAAGATGAAGAAGCCGTTGACCGCAAAAAAGGAAGGGACGGTCAGAGGCAGGTACGAATCGACCCAGCCTAAGCGGTAGAAGATGACATAGCGCGGGATCAGGGTAACGTGGAAGGGCAGCATCATCGTGCCGAACATGACGGCAAAGAAAGCTGCCTTAAGGTTAAAGTCAAGCCGTGCAAACGCATAGGCAGCCATGGAACTGGAAATGAGCGTCCCCACCACACAGGCGGCCACCACCAGGAAGGAATTGATAAAGTAATGGCCGAAGGTCACGCCCGAAACCCCTCGCCAGCCCTGGATATAGTTCTCCAGCGTAAACTGCGTAGGCCAAAATCCACTTTGGCGGAAGATGAGGCTCTCTGGCGTAAGGGAGGCGACGAGCAGCCACCACAGGGGAAACATGGTGATGAACGCGCCCACCACGACAACTACAAAAAGGACAGTCTTTTGTGTATGTGTGATTGCCATAGATTTCCTCTGCAATCCCCGTTATTCGTCGCCGTAATAGACCCACCACCGCGAACTGAAGAACAGCAGCGCAGTGAAAAAGAGGATGATGACTAGG
>CAZYQJ010000237.1:0-7587 GCA_964649925.1 uncultured Litorilinea sp. | reverse complement strand
GCAGGATGACCCCACCCTCTACACATCGCAAGCGGCGGCGCAGGGGTTTGTCACCGTCCACTACCAGCGCGACGACGGCAACTATGACGGCTGGGGACTGCACCTGTGGGGGGATGGCCTTGCCGAAGGGGTGGGCACGGAATGGTCCGCCCCGCGCCCGCTCGATGGCACGGATGACTTTGGCGTATTCTGGCAGGTTCCCATCGAGGACGCGGCGCAGCCGGTCAACTTCATCATCCATCAGGGTGACGTGAAGGACCCTGGCCCCGACCAGTCCCTGATGCCGGAAGCAACCGCCGCGGTTTGGATCGTGTCGGGCGACGAGACGATCTACCCGCAACATTGCGCGGCCACCGGTACGGCTGTGCTGCACTATCGCCGCCCGGCAGGGGATTATGGCGACTATGACAGCGACGACTTTGCCGATTTCTGGGGGCTGCATACCTGGCAGGCCGCGGACGATCCAGGATGGAGTGCGCCGCGCAAGCCCGATGCATTTGACACGTTTGGCGCGGTCTTCAACGTGCCGCTGACCGACCCGGCGCAGGACTTGGGCTATATCTTCCATCGCGGCGATGAGAAGGATCCGGGGCCGGATCAGTTCCTGAACTTCGAGCAGTATGGCTGTGAGGTGTGGCAGCTCCAGGATGCCGACCCTGAAGCCCCCTATGTTTTGCCCCTGGAAGCGCAACCCACGTCGGCCGCGGATTTGAGCAAGCAGCGGGCGCATTGGCTGGACGCCACGACCGTCGCCTGGGACACGGAAACCGCGCCGGAGTACACCTACCGGCTCCACTATGCACCGGATGGTGGGATTGCCCTGGACGGGAACGCGCTCAGCGGGGGGGATGGCGTCCAGCTTGAACACGACCCCGACGGGCTGTCACCAGAGATGCAGGCGAAGTGGCCGCACCTGGCGGGCTATCAGGTGTTCCGGTTGAGCGATGAGGACTTGCCCCTGGCCCCTGAGATCCTCAAAGGGCAGATCGTGGTTTCGGCGGGCACAGAGGACTTTGTGGCGGACGCGACCGGGATGCAGATCCCCGGCGTGCTGGATGACCTGTATACCTATGACGGCGCGCTGGGCGTGACCTTTGCAGGGGATGTGCCGACGATCCGGGTGTGGGCGCCGACGGCCCAGTCGGTCCGGCTGCATCTCTTTGACGACGCTGCGGGGGATACAACGCAGATGCTAGATATGATCCCCGGTGATCAGGGTACGTGGGAACTGACGGGTGACTCTAGCTGGATGGGCCAGTACTATCTCTACGAGGTTGAGGTGTATGTGCCCAGCACGCGCCAGGTCGAGCGCAACCTGGTGACGGACCCGTACTCGCTGGGGCTGGCCCCCAACTCGGCGCGGTCGCTGATCGTCAACCTGGACGACCCGGCGACGCAGCCCGCAGGCTGGGGGACCGTCGCCAAGCCGCCGCTGGCGGCCCCGGAAGATGTCGTGATCTATGAACTGCATGTGCGGGATTTCAGCATCACCGATGAGAGCGTCCCGGCTGAGTTCCGCGGTACCTTCAAGGCGTTTACGGACCCCGGCACGCAGGGGATGCGCCATCTGCGCGCCCTGGCGGAGGCCGGGCTGACCCATCTCCACCTGCTCCCGGTCTTTGACTTCGCCACCGTTCCGGAGTTGGAGAGCCAGCAAGAAGATCCGCCCATCGAGCCAAACCCGGCCCCGGACTCACCCCAGCCCCAGGCCGCGCTTGACAGCGACCTGGACGGGGACGGCATCCCGGCCAGGGATGAGGACGGCTTCAACTGGGGGTACGACCCGTATCACTACACGGTCCCGGAAGGATCGTATGCTACGGACCCCGATGGTGTGACACGCATCGTCGAATTTCGCGAGATGGTGCAATCGCTGCACGCGGCGGGGCTGCGCGTGGTCATGGACGTGGTCTATAACCACACGACGGCGGCAGGCCAGGTTGACCGGTCTGTGCTGGACCGGATTGTGCCGGGCTATTATCACCGTCTGAACCAGGACGGAGAAGTGGAAACCAGCACATGCTGCGCCAATGCCGCCAGCGAGCATGCCATGTTTGAGAAGTTAATGGTGGATTCGCTGATCACCTGGGCGACGCAATATGGGGTGGACGGTTTCCGCTTCGACCTGATGGGCCATCACATGGTGAGTAACATGGAGAAGGTGCAGCGCGCGCTGGCTGCTATCGACAACTCGATCTTTCTATACGGCGAGGGCTGGGATTTTGGCGAAGTCGCCAACAACGCACGCGGGGTCAACGCCACCCAGTTCAACCTGGCAGGGACGGGCATCGGCACGTTCAACGACCGGCTGCGCGATGCCGTGCGCGGCGGCGGCCCCTTTGACAGCGGCGAAGACCTGGTCACCAATCAAGGCTTCAGCAATGGGCTGTGGTATGACCCCAACGCCAACAATGACGGCAGCGACGACGAGTCGGCCAGGTTGCTGCACTATGGGGACCAGATCCGGGTGGGGCTGGCGGGGAATCTGGCCGACTATGCGTTCACTGACCGCAACGGCGACATGGTGACGGGCGCGCAGGTGGACTACAACGGCAGCCCCGCGGGGTATACGCAGGACCCGCAGGAGCATATCGTCTATGTCGAGGCGCATGACAACCAGACGCTCTATGACAACAATGCCTATAAACTGCCGCTAGACAGCACGATAGACGAGCGCGTGCGTGCCCAAAACCTGGGGCTGGACTTCGTTGTCTTTGCCCAGGGTGTGCCGTTCATCCATGCCGGGTCGGAGATCTTACGGTCCAAGTCGTTCGACCGCAACTCGTACAATTCGGGCGACTGGTTCAACCGGCTGGACTGGGACTATGAGGCGAACAACTTTGGCGTGGGGCTGCCACCTGCCGCGGATAATGAGCCGGACTGGGCGTTGATGCGCCCGCGGCTGACCGACCCCGCGCTTTATCCCGACCAGGCTGCCATCATGGTGGGCCGTAGCCATCTGCTGGAGGCCCTGACGATCCGCAAGAGTTCGCCGCTGTTCCGGCTGGAGAGCGAGGACGAGGTGATAGCGCGGGTGCAGTTTCACAACACCGGCCCTAGCCAGGTTCCGGGTGTGATCGTGATGAGTGTGTCCGACGAGGCAGCGGGGTTCGCGGATTTGGACCCGCAGGTGGAGCAGATCGTGGTGATCTTCAACGCATCGGACACAGATCAGAGCCTTGCCCTGGATGACTTTGCGGGCCGCGAACTTGACCTGCACCCGGTTCAAACCACTTCGGAAGATGCGGTCGTGCGCGAGGCGAGCTTTGATCCGTCGTCGGGAACATTTGCTGTGCCGCCGCGCACGACCGCAGTCTTTGTGCAGAACGAGCCGTGATCGCACCAAGCTGACTCGCCATCTAGGGCTGGGGCTGGACGACGAACTGGCTGACAATCTCCGGGTCTTGGTCCAAGATCGCATCCGGTTGATCGGCCATCTCGCGTGCTCGATAGGCCGGGATGCCGTAGGTGGTCACCGTCAACGCCTGGGTGGCCGCATCGATCTCGAACTCGGTCCAGCCGTAGGTCTCGGCGGCCAGATAGTCGCCTGCCAGCAGTTCGGCGTCAAGCGCACTGGCAGCGTCCGTTGGGGTGGGCAGCCCGATGGGGTTGTAGCCGAGGCGCGCGAGCGACCGGTTGAGGGCGTCTTGGACATAATCATCCCGGTCGTCGGGGGTCGCATCACGGTCGGGGCGGATAGGCAGCGAGTAGTAGTGTTCGACGTCGGCATCACTCAGCAGCCCCAACTCTTGGTAAGTCAGGATGATCGCCAGCCCGAAGGTCTCAAACGCCGCTACTGGCCCCACACTGATCTCCCAGGCGGCCACTGGCTGGTGCGCGGCGGCGGGGGCGTCCTGGTAGGTCAAGTCGTTGACGACCGTGCCGTGAATGTCGGCGGTGATAAAAACCACGTTGCTGATCGCCTGATCCGCGATAAAGCGCAACAGCGCGCTGCGCTCGGCGGCATAGCCCTGCCAGCGGTCTTGCGCCGCGGTCATGTCCAGGTGTTGGATAGGGTCAGGCACGACCACGAACTTCCAGGTGACGCCGCGCGCCTGGGCATCCAGCAGGTCACGCTGGAGGTTGTCAAGCTGCTGTGCGCCTAGCATCGTTCGGTCCGGGTCGAAGGCGGCTTCCTCAAAGCGGGCGAGGGTGGATGCATCGTCCGTATTGCGAGCGCGAGGCAGCGGCGCATCGCGAAACGATCGCATGTCCAGCACAAAGAGGGCGGCATCCGCGCCAAAGGTTTGGTAGCGGTAGAGGTTGGGACGTCCCTGCATACGCGCTGCGTCTGCGCCGGGGCCGTAGGTTTCGGCGCGCAAGGGGTGATAGGCGAGGAAGGCGGCCAGCCCGCCGCGGTAGAGGCGGTCTTCGTTGACCAGCCCGTCGTTGTCGGCGAAATAGGGCGTGTCGGCTGCGGACATACCCCCGGCGAAGTTGTTGAGCACCTCATGGTCGTCAATTGTGGCAAAGAAGGCGGTGGAGGCGCGCAGCGCAGCCAGCGTGTTGAGGCCGCGCTGCGCGGTCAGCACTTCGGCCTGTTTCAGCAAGAACTCCTCCAGCGTCTGCGCCTGTTTGGGCACAGCCGGGGTCGGAAAATCCGCATAGATGCTGTCGCCCAGCATCACAAAGAAATCCAGGTCGCGGCCAGGCGCGTTGGCGATGGCCGGGTAGGGAGCCAGATCGCCGCGCACGTCGCCGCTGGCGCCAAAGCGCAGCCCATGATGGCCGTCGAGCGCGGGCGTGCGAAAGCGACCTGCGGCGGCATCGCCTGCCGCGGTGGTCACAGTATAGTGATAGGTGGTAGCGGGAGAGAGCCCGCCCAGCGTCACGGTGACGGGGTGAAGCTGGTCTGTCACGGTATGCGTGATCGGCGCGCTGGCGGCTGCACCGGACGCGGCCACGGTGAAGGTCACGGCGCCGGTCTGGGCGGCGCGCGCCCATAGTACCGCCGACTCTTGGGACACATCACCTGCGGCCACGCCATTGGGCAGGCCGGACGGCAGCGCAGTTGCGTCGTCTGCAGAGGGGAGCGGAAGCGGGCTGTACGTGCAACCGGCTCCCAACAAAGCCAGGCCGATCAGCATCAGCACACGCAGCCAGCGGGTCATTCTTGCTGGCTGACCGGCCTGTACGGTTCGCTGCCATCTTCGGTGCGTGCCAAGGCGTCCGGCGGAGATCACATGTAACGGGGTCCGTATGAGTGCTGCGACTCTGCCTGTATGCATCATTACACGCGTCTCCTTGTAGGCATGATATTGGTATAGGAAGACAGAGACAGTAAGGACAATTATACAAGGGCGTTGTCGGATTAGGCTCAGGGTAACCAGGCCGCACGCCAGTGCGCTATCCCCACGCAGCACCATAGCTCCTGCATAACTGCACCCCTTCAGCATCGAGTTTACAACGAGCACAGCCATGCCGCCGGAGGCAATCGCCAAGGTTTGCCGCGATCGCGCGGCTGCCTGCGTGCAGCCCGTCAACAAGGCCACCCCGGCTGTCTCCAAGATGCCCGTGTATCGTTGTCCCCACCCAGGTGTGAAGTTTCCCCCTTCGAGTCGTAGAGGTACTGCCAGCGTGTTCAGAAACGCGTCTGTGTATGGATTAGTGCTGCGTCTCCTGGTGGTTGTGATGTCGTTTTTTGTCACCTCTTGTCAGGATGGGCGCGCTGTTGCTGGTCCGGCTTCCATGGTTTGGTTGGATTATTTCGCCTGGCAGGACGGATCTCGCCAGTACATCCAGATTGCGCGCGATCGCCAGGCCCAGTATCTACGCTACGAACCCGACCAAAAGCGCGTCCTGGAGGTCAAATCGGGTGTGTTTTCCCAAAGCGGAACTGACCGGCTGTTTGCCATCATCGAACAGCCGGGATTTTTTGAGGTCCGCGAGACAGTCCAGGGAGAACTGCTCTTTTTTGGCGGGGTCCTGGTGCAAGTCACGGGCCAGTTTAACCCCGGTGTCCATACAGCTTTTGCGTCCTTACCGTCTTTTCCCGAGGATTTCCAGACATGGATGGAACAAGTGGAGAGTGAAATCAGCGGGCTAGAGCCACAGAAGGGAAGCAAGTACTATGTTCGATCGCAAATGGTAGAGGCGGGCCAGGCTCGTAAAGTGAAAGAGGAAGGCACGTACCCATTTGTTGCAGTAGACGCCGCTACCCTCAGAAGACAGCCTTTCTTGCGAGAAGCCGCGGATCATCCCAATCAATTTGTTCAAATCGCCCCGGAGTTGGAGCCTCAAGTCCTCGGCTATCTCGGTCAGAGTAGCGGGAGGGATTTCTTTGTTTCATTCCCCGACGCTCAGGTCTTTCAGATGACTGTGTACTCGATGGAGGACAACCATGGTTCGGCGACGTCTGATGTGCATGAAAGGTCACCTCATGGTGAGGGGGGGGCCGACTGCTGCTCGTGTTATTGATTACGTTGGGTATGGGGCTGTTCCCGGCGCGTTCGTTTGCCGGGGATGGCGAACTTCAGGGAGGCAGGTTCAACTTCTCTGTTTCGATGCGGTTTGATGCCGATGAGGCGCTCATCGCACCTGGAGGGGAACTGAACCAGGTTTTTCAGCAAGCCTCGGATCTTCTCTGTGACGCCACAGACGGCCAGCATCAACTAGGCACCATCACCGTGTTCGATAACCATGAAGGAAGAGACGTAGATATCAATATTTTCCAGAATCAGGCCGGGCAAGAGAACCGGTCGAGGGCTACACTACGGGATGACACATTTTTCGGCCTCATCAAGCATGGATTAGGGGGCATCGGGACGATGGACCTCTTTATGGGCGACTTGCCTGTCCAGATGGGTCCTAATGATGGGGCGCATACCATTGTTCATGAACTGGGGCATTACGCCTATGGCGCATACGATGAGTATGCGGACAACACATCCGTAGCCTGTATCGATATATCCCGGAACCCTAACAGCGGTCAAGCCAGTTTGATGGAAAACTATACGGCGGGACACCAGGTCGGCAACCAGATTGTTGTTATCAGTGAATTTTGCGTCGCCGGGAATCACGACCCCAATAACGATACCCCACAAGAGCGCGAGCGGGGGAAGTCAGTCTGGGAGACTATGCATGACTTTTTTCCAGATCTGGTTGTTCCCAATGGCCTTCCTCAGGATGCACCACCGGCGACGTGCGAGCCCATCGAGTGGAGACGTATGGCTTCTGACACGCGCTTTGTCCTGGCCATCGACACATCCGGCAGCATGGACGGGGCCAAGTTGACGAGCGCCCAACTCGGAGCAGCGGCCTTTACCAGGCTGACGCTGCCGGGCGAGAAGTTGGCGATTGTAGCTTTTAGCGACTCGGCTGACGTGGTATCCCCCTTAACGGAGATGAATCTCGCATCGCGTGCCGCGGCGATCGCCCAGATCGCTACCTTGTTTGCCTTTGGCGATACCGCCATTGGCGATGCCTTACGCGCGTCCTTGAACCAGATCATAGCGGAAGGGCTGCCCACTTCGCCGCAGGCGGTGATCCTGCTATCGGATGGGCTTCAAAACGCCGGTGTAGAAAGCCCCGACAACGTGATCCCTGCACTCCGGAATGAGCGGGTTCCGGTCTTTACGATAGGGATCG
>CAZYQJ010000236.1:1460-7630 GCA_964649925.1 uncultured Litorilinea sp. | reverse complement strand
GGGGATCGTCGCATCCGGTTCAACACTGGCCGTGTTGATCCCGCCCAGCCTGGTGTTGGTGGTACTCAGCGACCAGATTGGCGTGCGGATCGGCGACCTTTTCTTGGGGGCTGCCATCCCCGGCCTGATGCTCGCCGGGTCCTATGGGCTGTATGTACTGGGGGTTGCCCTGGTTCGGCCTGCCGCCGCGCCTGCCATTCCCAAAGCGGATCGGGATATTCCTATTGGGGTGCTAATCGGGCGCGTGCTGCGCGTGGTGGTCCCGCCGACGCTGCTGATCCTTGCGGTGCTGGGAAGCATCTTCTTAGGGATTGCCTCACCCACCGAAGCGGGGGCCGTGGGCGCGATTGGGGCCAGTCTGCTGGCTGTCGCCAACGGGCGAACCAGTCGCAAACTCTTTTGGGATGCGGCTCACGCCACGGCACGGCTGACCGCGCTGGTGATCATGATCCTCTTTTGCTCGACCTTTTTTAGCGTTGTCTTTGATGGGCTGGGTGGGCAGCGGTTGATCACCGACCTGCTGACGCGCGTGCCGGGCGGCTATGTCGGCTTTATCATCGTCTGCAACATCGCCATCTTTCTGCTGGGCATCTTTTTGGAGTTTATTGAGATTTCGTTCATCGCCATGCCGCTCTTTGTCCCCGCTGCGCAGGCGATGGGGGTAGATATGGTGTGGTTTGGCGTGATGATGGCGGTGAACCTGCAGATGGCCTTTATCTCGCCGCCGGTCGGCTTCTCGCTCTTTTACCTGCAGAGCGTGGCCCCGCCCGAACTGCCCACCGGCCAGATCCACAAGGCAGCCTGGCCCTTTATGGGGCTGCAGATCGTCGTGCTGATCCTGGTGATCTTGTTTCCCCAGACGGTGCGCTGGCTGGTCGACCTCTCTGCACAGGCGCAGATCCGGTTCTAGACGCCCCAACAAGCGCACCGAAACCGGCGAACACTGTTTAACTGTACTCCTGCAGCTTCTCCATCAGCGTGACCGTCTTGGGTTCAGTCAGCACGCTGCCATCGGGGAAGACGATGGTCGGCACGCTGCGATATCCCCGGTTGATTTGGATGACCAACTCGGCGGCCTCCAGGTCATGGGAGATATCCACTTCGACATAAGGAATCTGCATCAACTGCATCACCTGCTTGGCCCGATGACAATCCCCGCACCACCGGGTAGTGTAAATCACAATCTGCGCCTGATCTGAGTTCATCTCCGCAACGTTATCCTTCACGTTTAGCAACTGCGTGGGCAACGAGCAATCTGTATAAGCAGACGGGCGGCGTGTCAGTCGGTAACTGACCAATCGCGCGGCCCGCCTGTTAAAATCCCTCGCTCGATTTCCACTGTGGATACATTTCACTATACAAACTATAGTAACACAGACTATACATATATATACGATCGTGTATACTTTACGTCACGCATTTCGGCGTGCGGAACAGTGTTCCGGCCGGTGACGTTTACAAATTATGCAAAGAGTGGATTTTCCGCGATACAAAACTCGCTATCGAAATCGCCGCCGGAGGCATTCCCCCGGCCCGCTGGCCCTGGCCTTGAGCCTGGTCATCATGGCTGCGCTGATCGTTGTCGTGGTCGGCGCGCTGCACATCCGAGACGCGGCGGCCTCTGCGGACTATGCGCCGCCGCCCTGGCCCTTTGCAGGGCCGGAGTTGGCCCCAGATACTGCGCGCCTGGGCGATCCGCTCTCCGTGGAACCTGCTGCTATCGCCGCGCAGCCCACGCCAACCAATCCTCCCACCCCGACACCCACCGCGCCCGCGCTGCCTACGCCCACGCCGATCCCGCCGACACCTGTACCCGTGACGCCGGTCGAAGCCGCGCCCCTTGTTCAATCGGCCCAGCCTGCCGTCCACCTGACGGGGCTGCGCCATATGTGGCAGACCTGGAACAACTGCGGCCCGGCCACGCTCGCTATGAACCTGAGCTACTACGGCAGTGGGCTGGATCAGGCCGATATCGCCGCGGTCTTGCGCCAGTATGAGGACGATAAGAATGTCTCGCCCCAGGAGATGGCCGCCTATGCGCGCAGCCAGGGATATCAGGCCGAAGTGCGCGTCAACGGCAGCGCCGACCTGGCGCGCCAGTTTCTCAGCAACGGCATCCCCGTCCTGATCGAGACCTGGTTGGAAGAACAGCCCAACGACGGCATGGGCCACTACCGGCTGCTGGTGGGCTATGACGACGCCGCGGCGCGCTGGATCGCCTATGACAGCTATGTCAGCCTGCCGCTCGTCAACGAGGACCCGGCCCAATACCAGGGCATCTATATGCCCTATGACCAGACCGATGCCTGGTGGCGAATCTTCCACCGCACCTACGTGCTGATCTACCCGCCCGAACAGGAGCCGGTGGTGCGCGCCATCCTGGGCGATGCCTTTGACCTGAACGTGATGTGGCAGCAGGCCCTGGCGACTGCCCAGGCTGAATCCGGCCAGAACCCCGGCGACCCCTTTGCCCATTTCAACGTGGGGACCAGCCTCGTCGCGTTGGGCGATTATGCGGGCGCGGCTGCGGCCTTTGACCAGGCACGCGCCATCGGGCTGCCCTGGCGCATGTTCTGGTATCAGTTTGACATCTTCCCGGCCTATTTCAACACAGGGCGCTACTGGGAGATGGTGCAACTGGCCGATGCCACCAATGCGGTCACAGACAGCATCGAGGAGATCCACTACTGGCGCGGACGTGCGCTGGCTGCGCTGGGTGACGTGCCCGCCGCCACCGCTGCCTACCGCCGCGCCCTCGAACTCAACCCCAGCTATGCCCCTGCCGCCGAAGCACTTGCGTCAGTAGGGAGTGGGCAGTAGGCAGATAGGCAATAGCCAGCAGAGGTGTCTATAGGCTGGCCCGCCTTTTTTCACCGGGCGAGCTGTTATAACGCGCCCATATGCACTTGGCAAACCGCGCCTACCCGCTCCCTGCCCCTACTCCCTATCTCCCCACTGCCTATCTGCCTACTGCCCATCTGCGGTGGACTTTTTCCAGCCGATCCGCTAAAGTGAAAGGGCACACCATGAACGCCCATCGCCTGGAAAGGGTCCTTATGTCCGCCGTTATTACCCAGAGCCGAACGAGCCTCTCACCATCCGACATGCGTCCTGTCATCCAGGAAAGCGCCGACCTGGCCCACGACCTGCAACAAGTGGTGGAGGGTGAGGTGCGTTTTGACGGCATCACGCGCATGCTCTACAGCACGGATGCCAGCCTCTATCAAATCCAGCCCATCGGCGTGGTGATCCCCAAGCGGGTCGAAGATGTCCAGGCCGCTGTCGAGATCGCGGCGCGGCGCAAGGTGCCCATCCTGCCGCGCGGCGGCGGCAGTTCATTGGCCGGTCAGGCGGTCGGCGCGGCGTTGGTGCTGGACTTCAGCAAATATATGGATGGCGTGGTCGCGCTGGACCGGGAGGCGCAGTTGGTCACGGTGCAGCCGGGCATGTTGGTGAGCGCGCTCAACCGGCAGATGGCGCAGCACGGTTTGATGCTCGGCCCGGACCCGGCCAGTGCCGACCGCGCCACGGTCGGCGGCAGCGTGGGCAACAACGCCACCGGCAGCCACAGCATCCTCTACGGCATGATGGCCGACCATGTGCATGCGGTACAGGCCATCCTGGCCGATGGCAGCCACGCCACCTTTGGCCCGGAAGACCCCGCCGACCTGCCCGCCAAGGGCCGCGGCGACGGGCTGGAGGCGCGCATCTATGCCCAATTGCCCGCGCTGATCAGCAACGCCATGGAAGAAATCCTGGAGCATTGGCCCAAACACTGGCGGCGCGCCTCTGGATACAACCTCGACCGGTTGGCCGCGGCCCTCCTGCCGCCCGACCAGCGTTCACGGCTGAGTTTTGACAGCCGCTTCCGCCCGCCCGTCAGCGACCCCACACGCATCGACCGCTTCAACCTGGCCCAACTGATGACCGGCAGCGAAGGCACGCTGGGCGTGATGACCGCGATCACGCTCCACCTGGTGCCTCGCCCCACGCGCACCGCGCTGGCCGTTGTCCACTTTGACGATGTGGTCGAGGCATGCGCCGCTATCTCCGACATCTTGGAGACTGAGCCGAGCGCGTCTGAACTGCTGGACAAGCAGTTGATGGACCTGGAGCGCGCCCAGCCCGAATGGGCCAAACGGCTGCACTTTGTCACGGGCGACCCTGCCGCTGTCCTGCTCACCGAATATTACGGGACGAGCGACGCTGAGTTGGATGTCAAACTCACCCACCTGGAGCAGCACCTGGCCGCGCGCGGCTATCGTGGCACGATCATACGGCTCTTTGACCCCAGCCACATCAACGATGTATGGGCCGTACGCAAGGCCGGGCTGAACCTGCTGATGAGCAGGCGCAGCGACTACAAACCTGTCCCCGGAATCGAGGACGTGAGCGTCCCCCCGGAAAGGCTGGCCGATTATCTGGGCGAAATCCTCAGCTTCTGCCGCAGCCAGGGCGACATCCCCGATGTGGCGGTCTACGCCCACGCCTCCGCGGGCTGTCTGCATGTGCGCCCATTAATCAACACCAAGACGGCGCGCGGGCTGGAACTGCTGCACCACCTGGGCAGCTATGCCTGTGACCTGGCTGTGCGCTATGGTGGCGCGCTGAGCGGCGAACATGGCGACGGGCTGGCGCGCAGCGGCTTCAACGAGCGGCTCTTTGGCCCCGCGCTGTACGCCACGCTGCAAGCAGTCAAACAGACCTTTGACCCGGACGGGCTGCTCAACCCCGGCAAGATCGTCAACGCGCCGCCGCCTACCGAGAACCTTCGTTTCGGCCCAGACTACCAGACCATCGACCTGCACACGGTCTTTGACTGGGGGCCGGATGGCGGCTATGCCCCAGCTATCGAGATGTGCAACGGCGCAGGCGTCTGCCGTAAACTGGGCGCGGGCTCGATGTGCCCCAGCTTTATGGCGACGCGCGACGAGCATGACACCACACGCGCCCGCGCCAATGCGTTACGCAATGCCCTGGCGGGCCGTATCCCCCCAGAAGAACTCTTTTCCAAGGAACTGGCCGATGTGCTGGACCTCTGCCTCGGCTGCAAGGCATGTAAGACCGAATGCCCATCCTCGGTCGATATGGCAAAGATCAAATCTGAATATCTGGTGCATTACTATCGCCACAACGGGCTGCCGATTTTCAACCGGCTGATGGGGATGCTGCCCACGATCAACGACCTGATGTATAGACTGGCCCCCGGGCTGGCCCCTATCGTCAACTGGGGACTCAAAACCCCGGCGGCCAAGGCGATCTTTGCCCGCATCGGCGTCCATCCCCAGCGCGACTTCCCTGCCTATGCGCCGCAGACCTTTGCGAGTTCGTTCCACCAGCGCGCCCGCGCCCGCGGCACGGTCCCCACGGTGAGCGAGGCACGCAACGGCCCGGTGGTCATCTTCCACGATACCTGGGTCAACTACAACGAAACGGGCATCGGCGAAGCCATGGTGCGCGTGCTGGAAGCGGCGGGCTATGCCGTCTTTCTGGCCGAAGGGCGCAAATGCTGTGGCCGCCCGTTGATCACCGGCGGGCAGGCAGACAAGGCCCGGCCCTGGGTCGATCACAACGTGGCGTTGTTGGCAGGCATCGCCCAGCGGGACATCCCGATTGTGGGCGTGGAGCCTAGCTGCATCCTCACGCTGCGCGACGAGTATTTGGGGCTGGCTTCTGACCCGCAGCGGGCGCGGCTGGTGGCGTCACACGCCTTTACCTTCGAGGAATTTGTGGCACGCGAGGTCGCTGCAGGCCGCTTCGACGCACGCTGGACAACGCAGCCGCATCAGGCCCTGCTGCACGGCCATTGCCATCACAAAGCCCTGGTGGGCAACGAAAGCACCGTGGCCGCACTGCGCGCCGCAGGCTACACCGTCGAGGTCATTCCCAGCGGATGCTGCGGCATGGCAGGCGACTTTGGCTATGAGACCGATCACTATGAGATCAGCCGCAAAGTGGGTGAGGACCGGCTCTTCCCCGCGGTGCGTGCAGCGGACCCAGACATCGTGATCGTCGCCAGCGGAACCAGTTGCCGCCACCAGATCGAACACTTCACAGGGCGCCGCGCCGTACATCTGGCCGAAGCGTTAGCCAGTGCGCTGGCCCCATAAAGAAAGACGACGATGGTAAACGACAGCGACACACTACATGGCAGCGCGCCCGATCAGTCC
>CAZYQJ010000236.1:0-1450 GCA_964649925.1 uncultured Litorilinea sp. | reverse complement strand
ACCTGGAATTTCCTGGCGGAGAAGCCTTGCTCAGCCACAGCCTGCCCGTCGCCCAGCGCATCGCGGCGTTGAAACGCTGTGCGCGCGCCGCCCATGTGCCGGTGATCTATGCGAATGACAACTTTGGCCGCTGGCGGTCAGATTTTCGCCAGGTAGTCGCGCACTGTCTCTATGACGGGGTGCGCGGCCAGCCGCTGGCTGAACTGCTCAAGCCCGACGAGGACGATTACTTTGTGCTCAAGCCAAAACACTCGGCCTTTTTTGTCTCCACCCTGGAGACATTGCTCAAATATCTGGGGGTGCGCGCCCTGATCCTGACCGGCATCGCGGGTGATAACTGCGTCCTCTTCACCGCCAACGACGCCTATATGCGCGACCTTGCCCTTTATGTGCCTGCCGACTGTGTGGCGTCTGTCTCGGCGGAAGAAAACAACCGCGCCTTGAGCTATATGCAGCGCGTGACGAAGGCGGACCTCAGCCCGTCGACCGAACTGGATTTAGCGGAATTACGGCGGCGCGCGGGCCGTCTGCCTAGTGTGGCGTGACGCCCATGACCTGACAGCCATGATACCCAGAGGTTGCTATGGACGAACCCCGGCCTGGATTGAATCCATCTACCCACACGCTGGATGAACACCACCGCATCTTTCGCCTCTCCATCCTGGGCGCTATCCTGCTCTGCACGTTGATCGCGGGGCTCCTGAGCGATTCGTTGCTCGGCGTCTATGGCATTGCCGAAGGCGAACCCATCCCGCGCGGCTGGCAGTGGCTGCTGGGCGCGCCGACACAGACCTTTGCCACACAGACGATGGCGCTGTTGTCAGGCGCTTTGCTGTTGGGATTTGCGTTAGGGGGAGGCTGGTTCTTGGCGGCAGTCGCGATCCGCTGGCTGCGCGGCCTGTGGCTCACGCGGGAGTAAAACGCCCGTCACCACACAACAGACGCGCGTCAAACGCCCCAAACGACGTTTCTTAAACTTCCCACGGGCTATCCTGCGTTCGACAGTCGGTGCAGCACAAGTCATGTATGCTATCGGCAGGCTGCTCCCAGGGTCACTGGCGCAACAACTGAATGATCGCCGGACCGTAGGTACGTGCCTTCCACGGTCCAATCCCGTCGATCTGGGTCAACTCGTCCGGGGTGCGCGGCTGCCGTTTGACGATCTCCAAGAGCACATCATTGGTGAGGACAATATCGGGGGCGACTGCGCGTTCTTCAGCGACCTGGGCGCGCCAGCGGCGCAGCGCGGCAAAGCGCGCCACATCCTGCCGGTCGAGCAGTTGTTCTGGGCGCAAGTTGGGTTCAGGTAGTTCGGGCAAGGGACGCTGTTGGCCTTCCTCGATGGCCCGAATCAGGGCGGAACCATACCGTTTGGCCTCAGTCCTGCCAAGGCCGGGAACCCTGGCGAGTTCGGACAAGGTGCGGGGCTGTATCTGGGCGAGCCGGACAA